>JAJFVI010000130.1 GCA_021371895.1 Eubacteriales bacterium
CTGGCCCGCGCGGGCACATCGTCCTCCGGCTCCTCCGGTTGGGCAGCGACGGCGGCGGCCTGCTCCTGCGCGGTTTGCTCCGGCACGGCCGGTTGGGCTTGCGGCACATAAGCCTCCTGCGCTGTTTGGGCATTGGCTTGCTCCGCCGTTTCCGGCGCGTGCGCCAGGGCATACAGCCCATCCGTCAGGGCGGCGGCACGTTCGGCCTCGGCGCGCAGGTCGCCCTTGCGGCGCTGCAGCAACGCCAGGAAGATCAGCAGGTAGGGCAAACCGATATTCTTAATATAGAACCAGAAATACGGGTCTACCAGCCCGGCGTTACCGCGGTTATTGCACCAGTTGAACTGGAAGCGCAGAAAGTGGTCGCTCCCGGTCGCCTGTACGAACGTAAATCCGAATAGCTGCGGCAGCGACAATACTGCGGCGATGACGCCGTAGAGAAGGAACGGCCCAAACGCCTCCCTGCGCCGCCCGCGGGGCGCGGTAAGCACCGCGAACGCACAAAAACCAAGGCTGGCAATCGCCAGCGCCAGAAAGCTGTGCGTGTATACAAGCGGCATTCCTCCGGCGATGACACCCGCCACAGCCATAACGCGCGTCGTGGGCCGACGTCGAAGCGCCAGGGGCGGCACCACAAGCAGCAACGCCGGCATCAGCATTGTCCACCCGCCCAGCAGTCCCCGCTGCGGCACCAGCATATCGCAGATGATGTTGACCCAGCGCAGGTTGTTGGGGTTGGGCTGGTTGGTGGGTGTTTGATAATAGCTCGTAAGCACGGTACGCAGGTTGTCCCACGCGGTGGTGACGACCCCGTTTTCCACGGTGCCTCCAAGCGTGTAAAAGAAGCCCAGCCCACCGTTTAGAAACAACAGGCACACCGCCAGGGTCATCGCGCCGCGCCGTTTCACAAGCTGCGCGCACAATAGCGCATAGCCTGTAAAAACCGAAGCGCACATCAGCGTCCCGGTCAGCGCCATGGCGGAAGAAAGGTCCATCCCCAGCAGAAGGAAGGTGCTGGCGAAGGTGTCCGACAGGTAAGGATAGGCCATAGTCGCGCCGACCATCAGGCTGTTTTGCAGCGGAAATGAGGCGTTGATGGCTGATGTGGCGACCGCCAGGTGCAGCTGCAGATCGCCGTAGGTGCTTTGCCCGACGTGGTAGGTACCGTCCACAGCGATGCGGATGGAATGCGTGTATTCCAGCACCCACGCCAGGATCGTCAGCGGCACCGCCACCCAAAGAATGGCGCGCAGCATGCGCCTGTCCTCATCCCCGAAGCGCACGCGCGCACGGTTGTCGCGGGTGATGTAAGCCGCCATCGTAAGCAGGAACAGCGTCAGCGCCGCCAGCAGATGCGCCGTTACCGTAAAAGCAACAGCGTACGCCCACAGCACCGGCAGCCAAAGCATCAATAACAAACCCACCGACGCGCCGACGTACCAACGCGAAAGCGGCCTGAGGCCCGGCAGCCAGTAGCGCGCAATCGTAAGTCCGCCCGCGATGAAAAAAGCAAAATAGACAATCCCAAACACGGGCATTCCCCTCCTCCGTCGTCCTTGGGTTTTATGAGCGAAGGAGGGGCGACAACCCCCTCGCCGACGATCTTTATACCGATAACATCTGACGGAAAAACTGCACGGCCGTCTGCAGCGCCGCATCGTCCACAGTACACTCCCCGCGCAGGGCTTCCTCACCGCCCAGCAGGAAGGGCGAGAAACGGTACACTCTGCCTTTCAGCCCGCTGTAAAACCGCCCGTCCGTCACGTTGGGCGACAGGCAAGGCGCGATCACCGCGCGTTCAAACAGAATTTCGATGGCGGTCTCCAGCGCGTCCCACGCCGCGCCGCTGGTTTTGCTGGGCAGGCTGGACTCGTTGGCGATCGTAATTTCCATCGCCGCGCCCCCGCGGCATGCTTTCCGGCGCAGGCGGTTCTCCCACCAGCTCAGCTTTTTACCCGGTACGGTTTGCAATGAAAACGTTAGCGACGCTTCCGTGGGGCTGCGCGAGGGTTCTCCCTTGGTGCTGATACCGGTCACTGTGACCTCGCTAACGAAAAACTGCGACAGAATCGCGCGTTTACGCCATAAAAAGTGCATCAGCGGGAAGGTAATCCCCGGTTTTACCAGCGCAAGCCGCATCCAGAACGGTGAACGCCGCGCGATTTCGGTAAGCATTTCCACGCTGGCCCTGCACAGGGATGCCCGCCGGGGATGCATGCTCAGCCGCGAACCACTTCGCAGCAGAACATTGAGCGGCCGTGCCGCGCCGCGCTCCGCCCCCGATATGGAGGCCTTTGCGCTTACACGCCCCTCCAGCCGCCCTTTTTCCGTAATGCCGATCAGCGCCAGGGGCGCGCCGTTAGGCAGGTAACGCCGAAAGGCCGCGTGGGTCACATATCCGCCGTGGTCAAGCACAAAACAGGGCGTAATTTTACGCTTTCCGAGGTAAGCGGCGATATCCCTGGCTCCCACTCCACCGCCGAGGCCGTCCATGGACAGCGCTAAAAACAGTTCGCCCCCCGGCTGATAACCGCTTTGCAACAACGCGTCCAGCGCCTCCAGAAGCGCAACCACGTGCGCGCGCTGCAACGGCACCGTCATGGGGCGTTCGTTTGTCCAAAGCGGCTCCCTGCCGTGGAGCGAATCCATATGCGATACGAAAATCAACGGGTCGTTGGTGTTGGCACCGGCCATTTCCAGCACAAGCGCGCCGTTTGCGAACGTCTTTACCTCGGAGCGCGCAAACACAAGCGGATAATACGCCCGGAGCAGCGCCGTTACCCGCTCCGCCCCTTCGGGCGAATAGGCGGTATAAAAATCCAGCGCCCGCAGCGTCTCCTTGGCGCGCCGGTAATCAAGCGGCGCTAAAAACTCGCTCATACTCGACCTCCCGCTATGGTAAACTACTGCGTTATTTCGCGTTGCGGGAAGCGAACTCCTCCTATGGGGAGGGGGGAGTATTGAGAAAGGAATTCAACATGCTTATAAGATTTGACATAATATAGTATTTAATGTATACTTCTCACAATACATCTAGGCCATGCAATATTTTATCTCTTTTCTAGCTGACTTCAATCTATGATCCTTGACTCATTATAAATACGCATTGTTGAATAAATCTACATAAAGTGGGGCGTGTCATATGAGTAAATTAGCCGATTATTTGATATCAGAAGAGAGTCAACTCCATGAAGCCGCACTACAAGCAGGTATCATTAAGCATAATGCAACAATAGGGAAGAACAGAGAAGACATCCTCGCGGAATTTTTACGGAAACATATTCCGACTAGATTATCATTGTTCAGCAATGCACGAGTGTTTTCACTTGATGATGAGGAGTCGAAGGAAATCGATTTGCTTGTCATTAACGATATTTCTATAAATTTCCTAAACAAACTCCATATGTTCACCAATGTAGAAAGTGTTGCAGCTGCAATAACCGTCAAGTCATATTTGGATAAAGCAGCATTATATGACTGTCTAGAGAACCTTGCAAGCATACCACAAATGAACAACGAAGTTTTGAAAATTACTAATCTGTTTGTTAGTCAATATGAAGCCTTTATTGAGAATTATCCAACACTTTTTGTTTTTGCATTTGATGGGATTCGAGCTGATTTGTTAGAAAAGTATATTTCCGACTTCTACGTAGCGAATCCAAAAATACCGTACAATCGACGTCCTAAGGCTATCATTGTTAATAGGCAATGTTTAATCGAAAAGGCTGGAGATAAAAGTGAAACCTTTAATGGCCAAAAGAATGAGAAAGGAACGTATATTGCTGGAACTACGGATGTGATATTTAAAGGTTACCCGTTAGCAGTAATGATTCGTGACATAGCTGAGTACGTTGGATGGTTATCCGTTATGAATGTTAACTTCTTCCATTACTTCAATCGTCATTTTGGCGGAGGTAAATAGCACCATATGAAATAATTAATGATTTAGGGATACTTGAGATCAATAATATAACGGAATATTTGTCTGTTCAAATTAGGCGGTTATTCAATATGCAAGGGGGATTATGACTATGAAAGTATGTCCAATTTGTAATGGTAAAATAACAAAGGAAGAACCATATTTCATTTTTCACTCGAATAACCAACCACCGGCGAAGCCGGTGGTTTTTCATATGCGGGCATAGCCCTAGACTGCCCGCCACGCCTCACGTGGCGTTGGTACGGCCTGACATTTGCATGGGGTTTGTTACTTGCCACCCGTTAACGGGTTATCATA
>JAJFVI010000131.1 GCA_021371895.1 Eubacteriales bacterium
GGACGGCAAGTGCCCCGACTGCGGCCGCGAGGTGAAGGACGCCGAGGAGGAAGCCTATTTCTTTCGCCTGTCGCCGCGTCAATTGGCTACGCGCACCGGCAGCACCAGATAGAGGTAATCGTCGCCCTCTACGGGGGAAACCACGCAGGGGCTGACGTTGGTGTTCATGGAAAGCATGCAGCACTCGTCATCGATGTTTTTAATCACGTCGCTGATATAGCGGGCATTAAAGGCGATTTCAATCTCTTCGCCTTCCAGATGCACGCTCAGCTCCTCCAGCACGTCGCCCAGCTCACTCATGGAGGTGATGCGCATCACATCCCCGGAGACGGTCATCCGCACGAGATTATTTTTGCCTTCGCGGGCCATAAGCGACGCACGCTCAATGGAGTCGCTGAGCTCCGCGCGCTTTACCGTAACCCTTGTCAGCCACTTCTCAGGCAAAATCTGCCGGTAATTGATGTATTCGCCCGCCAGCAGGCTGGTAACCAGCGTCGTATTGCCGATGACCGCCATCAGATGCGCACCGTCCATGTGGAAGGTGATCATCGTGTCGGCCGAATCGTCCATGATGCGGCTCATCTCACCCATCACGTGCCCCGGAATGATCGCCTTGACGGTTGTCACCCCGTCGGGGAGAATAAAATCGCCGTGCATCCGCTGCAAGGCCAGGCGGAAGCCATCCAGCCCCACCAACCGCAGCTCGGTGCGGGTTACCTCCATCAGGCAGCCGGTAAGCGTTTGGCGGCTTTCCTGCGCCGCGATAGCAAACACCACCCGGTTGATCATGTCCTTCAGGCGCTTTTGCGGCACATGCAAGGCATGGGTATTGATGAGATCAAGCATTTTGGGAAATTCGGTCACAGGCAGACCCGTAAGTGTAGAACGGCTGGACGCACAGCGAATGACCGTAAGAAGCTTATCATTCATTTGAATGCTTACGGTTCCTTCCGGCAATTTGCGGGCGATCTCGGTTAATAGTCGGCCAGGTAAAAGGACCTCGCCCGGTTCTTCTATCTGCGCCTTGACGTGCGCGCAAACAGTCAGTGCGCCGTCCGTACAGGTTAAAGCAAACTCTTCTTCTCCTGTGGAGAGCTTAACGCACTCCAAGACCTGGGTCGCCGGCCGGGCGTTGAGCGCCCTTGTGGCGTTTATCAGCCCCGTGATCAGTTCCTGTGCGGAACAAAGCAGCTTCAAATTCGTCGCCTCCGTCTACCGGATGGTAGTAGTAGTGGTTTTAATCTATTTACCGCAGTAGCAGTAGGGGGTGTGGAAAGCGTGGGAAACGCGGGTTTTGCTGATGTGGCTTAAGAACAAGACATGGAAAGGAATGTGGACAAAGCCGGGAAAATCAGGTGGTTTTCCACCGACGATCCCACAGATGCGAATAAAAAAGCCCCATCCGCTATCCTTTTCTCTATTTAGGAAGTCAAATCCTGCCGGGGGTATTGCGGAAAGCGACAATTTTGCCCGCACTAGCTTCCCGACGACCGGGAGAAACCGCTTTTCCATACTTTCCTCTGCCTATGGAAAAAGCGCTGTGGCTTCCCGCGCCGATACCTTGTAAGCCCCGGGGAAAGTTATCCGCTTTCTTTCCGCTGTTTTTCCACAGATAACGGGCAGAAAAGCGTTCCGGAAACGTCAGGGATCGATCACAACGAAACTGTTGTCCAAAAACTCCTGAAGCACCTTCCGGCAAAGGTCGAAATCCACCTGGCGGGTGCTCATGCCTGCGTACATAATCGGCTCCATAGATTCATTGGTAGGCATTTGCAGCCCTTCCGGCTCGGCGCTGGCGACCTGCAATGCGTAGCCAACGGCCTGCAGCAGATCGTTCATGGTCATGTTGGTTCGGCACAGGTTTTTGGTCACGGAATCCAGCACGTTAACAGCCTGGGTAAGCGTCACGCTCTGGTAAGACTTCGCCAAGGTGCTCAGCACCGTGCGCATACGTCGCGTGCGTCCTGCGTCTCCGTCGCTGCCGACCTTGCGAATGCGCATATAGATGACCGCAGCGTGCCCGCCGAACAGATACGTTCCCCCCTTATCCATGCTGGGGGTGGTGGCGTCACGCGCGATACGGTAGCGGTTGAGGTAGTCGGCTTCGGCGTCGGTGACGGTGATATACACGCCTCCCAGCGCATCAATGATCGTTTGCACGTTATCCATGCTGAAAAGGATATATTTTTCTACCTTTACACCGAAATGCGTGCTGATTGTTTTGCACAGCGCTTCCGGGCCATAGTTTTTGGCAATATACGTGATGCGGCCAATATGCCCGTCAGGCCGCTGCACCAGCATTTCGCGCATGAACGTGGTAAACAAAAGGCGGTTGGCGCGGGTATCGAAAGTAACCATGATGACCCCGTCGGTATTGCCCAGATTGGTCGGCTTCGTTTCCCAGGTATCCACGCAGGCCAGCAGGTAATGATGCTGCCCTTCCAGCGGCGCGGGAAGGCTGTTGTAATCCAGCGGAAAGATGTCGCGCGGGGTTTCCGCTAGGGCAGGCGCAAGAACAGGCATGCACAGCAGCAACGTGCAGAGCAAGCAGAGAATTCGTTTCAAGGAGCACCTCCAAAAACGTTTCCACAGGATGGTAACGACGGCGACTCCGAACGGTCGCCCCGTGAAAAACAAATATAGCATACCATATTTGGCGTGGAAACAAAATACCCTTTAGGAAACGGTGCAATTGTTACAAAAACAGTGATACGGCCGGCGACACTAAAAAGGAAAGTATGCCCCGGTGGAAAGGCGACGCATGCGATAACGTCGTTGTGAGGGCGGAAGGAAAACGATTTCAGTCTTGCTATTGGTTTTGGGCTATGCTATACTTCACCGTGAGCGTTTACTGAAAGTAAACCGGGTTTTAAAACGATAGGGACGTACGCGTGGCAATGGTTGCACAACGCGAAACAGGGAGAGTTTTTACATGGATAAGATCAAGCGAATCGGCATGCTGACCAGCGGCGGGGACAGCCCCGGCATGAACGCGGCGGTCGTGAGCGTGGCGCGCTGCTCTATGAAAAAAGGCTTGCAGCTGATGGGGATTAAGCGCGGTTATAACGGGCTTTTAGGACTAAGCGAAAACCCGGAAGACGATATCGAATACCTTGATCCGGAAACCGTGTTGGATATTATGGATATGCGCGGCACCTACCTGCGCACCGCGCGGTGTATGCAATTTTTACAGCCCGAGGTGCGCAGTAAAGCCGCGGAAGACCTGCATAAGCAAGGCATACAGGCGTTGGTGGTCATCGGCGGCGACGGCAGCTACCACGGAGCGCTGGAGCTTTGCCGGCTGGGCGTTCCCTGCATCGGGATTCCCGGCACCATCGATAACGATTTAAGTTATACCGAATCGACGCTGGGTTATGATACTGCAGTCAACGTATGCGTAGAAGCGGTACGTTCCATCCGCGCCACCAGCCGCAGCCACGACCGCCCTGCTGTGGTGCAGGTGATGGGCCGCAATTGCGGCGATATCGCCATGCGTACCGCGATTGCCACCGGCGCTGAAATGGTGATTGTTCCTGAAATGGAATGGGATATGGAAGAGATCGCCGATCGCCTGAAATACCTCATCAGCAAGGGTAACACCCGTGCGACGCTGATTATCAGCGAGCATTGCTGGCATAAAATGAAACCTTTTGACTGGCGCAAAATTATCGCTGACAGCGGCCGCGTGATCCACGACGATGATACGCTCAACGCTGAGCGGCTGGCGCTGGTGCTCAAGCTGATGAGCAACACAGAAGCTCGTGCGACCGTGATCGGTTATACCCAGCGCGGCGCGATTCCTACGGCGTATGACAGCGCCTTTGCCTTTGAGGCCGGTCGGATGGCGGTGGAGTTGCTGACAAGCGAAGACGGACAGAGGGATTTAACGACCGGATACGCCATCGGCGTTCGCGACGGCCGCGTATACCATACGCCGTTTGCCGACGCGCTGGACGAGAATAAAAAGAAGTTTTTCGACGAAAACCTATATCACGTGGTCAACAGCCTGTAGGGGCGATGCTTCCTGATTACCTACAGCCGCGTTAAAAACGCGGCTGTTTTTGACTTTCATAAAAGCCGAGCCTCAGTTTACAGGCATTGTGGAGCGTGGTACAATAGGCGATGCCGCCGCCTTGCGGATGGTTTTGCACAACGCCTGTTCTGTTCTAAGGAGGATACGCAATGCGCTATGATGTTTTGCTGGCTGATGCGGACGGAACCCTGTTTGATTTTCACGCGGGGGAGCGCGCAGCGCTCGCAAGCGCGCTTACAGCCTTCGCCTTGCCCGTGGACGATGCTATCGCGGCGCTGTACAGCCGGGTGAACCTGGGCCATTGGAAGAAACTTGAGCGCGGGGAAACCACGCAGGAAAGGCTGAAGGTAGAGCGGTTTGCAGATTTCCTCGGGGAGCTTGCGCGCATGGGGATACATTCGGAAACCGTTTCGGCCCAGGCGCTGGCCGACCGCTTTGTAACGGAGCTTGGCGGACAGCACGTGCCCATGCGGGGCGCGCAAGCCTTTTTGGAACGCGTATCGGTGCGGATGCCGGTATACCTGATTACCAACGGTATCGCCAGGGTGCAGCGCAGCCGGTTTGAGAACAGCGATCTGCGCCGCTATTTCCGCGATCTGCTCATCAGCGAGGAACTGGGACATTTCAAACCCGACCCTTTTATGCTGCTGGAAGCCCTGCGCCGCGCGGACGTGACGGACAAACGCCGTGCAGTGCTGCTGGGGGACAGCGTAACGGCGGATATCGGTGCCGCGCGTAACGCCGGAGTGGACAGTATTCTATTCACCGACGGTGCGCCCGCGCCGGAAAACAGCGGTGCGACTTACATAGCGCCAACATTGGAGGCCGCGGCGGAACTGGTGCTTACCCAATAACGGGCAGTCCGCCGCTTGCGTTTTTGTAAAAAATTCGTTACAATAAGCGATAACTGAAAGTGTTACAGGAGAAGGAAAGGTGGGAATCCCGATGTATCAGGAAGTGATCGCGACGGCAAAAGAGAAAATGCAAAAGACAACCGGCGTTTTTCAGGATGAGCTGCGCGCTATCCGCGCCGGGCGCGCCAATCCGCAATTGCTGGATCGCGTGATGGTCGATTATTACGGCACGGCGACCCCGCTGCCCCAAATGGGTAACGTTACCTCGCCCGAACCGCGGATGCTTCTGGTGAACATTTGGGATCAGAAGGCACTGCCGCTGGTGGAGAAAGCCATCCTGAAAAGTGATCTGGGGCTGAACCCCTCCAACGACGGCAAGGTGATCCGCCTGCTGATTCCAGAACTCACGGAAGAACGCCGCAAGGATTTGACCAAGATGGTGCACAAGTCCGCCGAAGAGGCGAAGATCGCCATTCGTTCCATCCGCAGGGACGCGATTGAGCATATTAAAAAACTCCAAAAGGACAGCAAGATTACCGAGGACGATCAAACCAAGGCGGAAAAGAAAATGCAGGAGGCCACCGACGAGGCCATCAAGGGCGTGGACGAGCTCGCCGCCAAAAAGGAAAAGGAGATCATGGAGGTTTAAATGCGGCGGCAAGCGCCGTTTCATCCGCAACGTTGAGGCGAACCGCTTGCGTGATTGGATCGTTGCCTACACGGTTGGCCGACCGTTTCACTCGGCCGGGGAGAAGCCATGGGAAACACGTTTGAACATTTGCTGGGGCTGAGCGCTAAAAACGCGCTGGCGTTGCTGGCGAGCTATGGCATTACGAACGTGCGCGTTACGCTCACCGGCGCGCCGCCGATGGGCGAACACCTTATCCCTGCCTGCCCTGCACCAAGACCGGAGCGCATCAGCGCTCTGGCGAGCATCGGCGCACAGTTCGCCGTGGGGGAGGACGAGGAGGAGGACGCCGTTGCGTTTAACCCGCTTACGGATCCTTCGCTGGACGACGGAATGCTGGTGGAGTCCCGCGTCGTCGCTGTACGGGACGACGGAAGGCAGCTGCTTGTGGCGCGTTTCCACGTGGGCGATCCCAAACCCGGCTTGTGCGAGAAGCCCGGCTGAACCGGCCCCTGTTTTACCCACTGCCCGTCTTGCGGGCTGGAAAACGCAACAGGGAGGAAGATCGCGATGTACGCCGTTCCTTTCGATCCGC
Source organism: Eubacteriales bacterium (assembly GCA_021371895.1). Lineage (GTDB taxonomy): Bacteria > Bacillota > Clostridia > Christensenellales > Aristaeellaceae > CAXXOK01. The sequence goes on from JAJFVI010000131.1 coordinate 6,111, forward strand.
AACATTTGCCCCGCCACGTCGGCATCATTATGGACGGCAACGGGCGCTGGGCGAAAAAGAATAAGCTTAAGATCGCCCTGGGGCACCGCGCGGGTACCGAAGCGCTGCGCGGGATTATTCGCAATTCCAGCGACATCGGCATTCAGGCGTTATCGCTGTATGCTTTTTCCACCGAAAACTGGCAGCGCCCCAAAGCCGAAGTAGATGCGCTGATGGGTTTGCTGCTGGAGTTTTTCCAAAGCGAAATCGACGAACTGAACGAAAGAAACATACGCATCCTGATTCTGGGAGAGAAAGATGAGTTGCCCCCGGAGCAGCGCCTGGCACTGAACCGGGCCGAGATACGCACCTTTCCAAACACGGGACTGCGGCTAAACATCGCCATTAACTACGGCGGACGTGCTGAGTTAACACGGGCCGCGCGGCGAATGGCGCGCGAGGCCGTGGACGGCTTGCTGCTGCCCGAAGAGATTAATGAAGCGGCCGTCGAAAACCACCTGTACACCGCGGGGATGCCCGACGTGGATTTGCTGATACGCACCAGCGGGGAAATGCGGCTAAGTAACTTTATGCTATGGCAATGCGCCTACGCCGAGTTTGTGTTTCCCCAAAAGCTCTGGCCGGATTTTACACTGGAAGATTATCACGCCTGCATCGCGCAATACCAAAGCCGCTCGCGCCGCTGGGGCGGGCGGGAGGCGGAGTAGCCCCGCGGCGGGCAAACGGAGAGAAGCAACGCATGGCGACCCACAGCAAAAAACGCGGCAGTTTTCCATTACATGCGAAGGAAGGGACCGACATGGTGCAGAGGACCGTAACCGGCATATTGCTGAGCGTCGCGTTGGCGGTATTGCTGTATCTTGGCGGCTGGTTTTTCGCCGTGGCGGTGTTTGTCGCCGTTTCGCTGTGCATCCATGAGGAACTGCGTGCCTTTGCGCACAATGACGAGCACCCCGTATGCTGGACCAGCTACGCAGCGCTGACCATCAGCGCACCGCTGATGATGTACTATAGCGCCGTGACCATTATCCCGACGATTACTTTGATCATTTTCGCGATCCTCTTTCAGATCATGCGGCGCGAAAATCCCAACCTTAACGACCTGATGGTGAGCGTGCTGCCTGTGATCACCCTGGTATTACCCGGCATGTGCCTGCTGGGTATCATGGATACCCCGCTGCGCCGAATGCAGGCGATGCTCCTGACCATGGTGTTCACAATCGCCGTGGGCGGGGATACCTTCGCGTTGTTTGTGGGTACCTGGATTGGCGGCAAAAAGCTTTGCCCGCGTATCAGCCCGCATAAAACCGTATCCGGCGCGATCGGCGGGCTGACGGGAAGCGTGCTGCTGGCCTGGTTGACGGGTTTCCTGTTCGCACGTTTTTTACCGACGGAGGCGTTTCCGCCGATGTGGGCCAACATCGTGGTCGGGGTTGTGGGCGGTGTGGCCGCGCAGATGGGGGACCTGTTTGCCAGCATGGTGAAAAGGCATTGCGGCATCAAGGATTTCAGTAACCTGTTCCCCGGGCATGGCGGGATGCTCGACCGTATGGACAGCATCCTGTTTTCCGCGGTGATTGTGTATAGCTACCGGGTGATTATTATGACGTTTATCCCGATGTAATGCGGGGCGGCGGCCTTTTACGGTTGCATTTCCAATTTATGCGCAGGGAGGCGTTCGCCTGAAAAACCAGTATGTCGGGGATATTGGGGATTATACGAAACTCGGATTGCTGCGTGCAGTTGAAAAACAGGGGTTCGCCATCGGGGTCAACTGGTACCTTCCGCCTGACGACGGAAAACCGGGCGGTGACCTGATTGAATATTTGAAATCTACTTAAGATATTCCCGACCCGGAGTTGTTTTATGCTCTGCAAAAAATCGTAAAATCCGGCCCGCGCACGGTGGAAGCGCTGGAAAAGGCAAAATTGCTCAACCACGCCGTTTACTATGGCGAGGTGCCCGATTTTTCCGGGTGCATGGAGCGGAAAGCCTATCGCGAAAAATGGCATCTGGGAGCTTTGGCCGCGCTGAATGGACCGGCGGTTGTTTTTTTAGACCTGATAATGGGTTAAGCGTACCAAGCGTTCGCCCGCATTGGAAAAACGGCGTGAAGTACGTTACGGATCAAGAAGTGATTGATTACTATCGCAAGGGAGCAAGTGTGATTGTGTACAATCACAGGGATCGCTCGCCCGAATCCAAATATTTGGAGAAATCAACCAGTTTTCAACGGATGGAGAATACCTCTTCGGCCATACAGACCTGCCTGACGGCAAGGGCGGGAACGGTGCGTGATTACCTTATGCTGTCCCAACCTTAGCACAGCGAAGCCTTGCGGGAAGCGCTGGAAAGCATGCTGCGTTTCGGATGGGTGCGTTATGGTTCACGCAGGACAGTGTAACCACCGCTGTGGATTCTTCCTTTTCGCCCTTGACAACCTCCTCTTTTTTTGTTATTCTATCCCAAATCCACTACCGAAAGCGAGGGATGGTCATGACCATGAGCATGCGAATGTTCGATATGTGTGTCCGTCGCCCCGATAGCGGTCGTGGGTGAACGCTTCGGCGTTCGCAAAATTGCGTAATGCAAGCCCTCCCGCAACGGGATGGGCTTGTTTTTCTGTCCAAAAGAGGATGAGGCAAACAACTTGACCGGCAGTTGTTGCCAAAGGCCCGGCGATAGCAAAAGAGAAGGATAAAGGAGAGAGAGAGCATGGCGGAAGAACAATACGGATTTGAAACTTTGCAATTACACGCGGGGCAGACGCCCGACGGGCAGACGTTCTCGCGCGCAGTGCCTATCTACCAGACCACCAGTTACTGCTACCCTAACGCCCAGGCGGCGGCGGACGTGTTTTCCGGCGTGGCGGAAGGGTATACCTACACCCGTATCGAAAACCCAACCGTAAGCGTAGTGGAAGAACGCTTATGCGCGTTGGAGGGCGGCAAGGCGTGCGTGGCGTTCGCCAGCGGCATGGCGGCGATCTCCGCGGCGTTCTTCGCGCTGTGTAATACGGGCGACCACATCGTGGCGATCAGCACCCTGTACGGCGGCACGGTGACGCTGCTTTCGTCCCGACTTCCGCAGGTAGCGGGCATCACGACCACCTTCGTGGATCCCGACGACGTTGCCGCCATGGAAAGGGCGATTCGCCCCAATACGAAAATGCTCTATCTGGAAACCATCTGCAACCCCAACATCAACGTGCCGGATTTTGGCGCTATCAAGGCCGTAGCCGTTCGCCACGGGCTGCCGCTGGTGCTGGATAACACCTTCGGGATGCCCCCCATTTTCAGCGCCAAAGCCCATGGCGTGGATATCATCATCCACAGCCTCAGCAAATACGCGGGCGGGCACGGTACCACCATCGGCGGCGCGGTGGTGGACATGGGAACGTTCGATTTTCACAGCTCCCGTTTCCCTGCCTACACCGAACCGGATGCGCAAAACGGCAACATCGTCTATGCCGATCAGCCTGCCCCCCTGGCCACGCGCTTGCGCTGCCAGATGATTCGCGAGTTCGGCGCGTGCCTGAGCCCCATAAGCGCCTTTTTGATCCTGCAAGGGCTGGAAACGCTGAGCCTGCGCATCGCCAGGCATTGCGCAAACGCCCGGCTGGTGGCGGAATACCTGCACAATCACCCCAAGGTCGCCTACGTCCATTACCCCACGCTGGAAAGCGACCCATACCACGCCAGACAGCTGCAATACCTCCCCAATGGCGCCGGCGCGATTATGAGCTTCGGCATCAAAGGCGGGGTGGAAGCCGGGCGGCGCTTTATCGACGGGCTTTCGCTCTTCAGCCTCCTGGCTAACGTGGCGGATGCCAAATCACTGGTCATCCATCCCGCCAGCACCACCCACGGGCAGATGAACGCGGCGCAGCTGGAAGCCGCAGGTGTTAGGCCGGAGCTGATTCGCCTGAGCATCGGGCTAGAGGATCCCAAGGATCTGATTTCCGATCTGGAAAAAGGGTTCGCGGGCGCGTGAGCGTCGGCCAAGGCCTCCCGGTCGCTTTATCGTCGTGCGGCGCACTTCAGTGCCCCACACTTGTAAAGAGACCCACCTTCGGGTTGCTTTCGCCTTCGGCGAAGTGCGCACAGCGCACACGCTTCCCTCCGGTGCCTTTGGGGAAGGGATTGCGATCCCCTCCCCAACCTTCCCCGGAGAACGGCCAAGAGAGGCTGCAACCTATTCACCATGTGCGATAGCGGAGTTTCACCTTGAATTGCAGGCAGGAAGAGCGAGGCGCCGCTTTGACGAGAGACAGGGACGAGCAAAAACCGCTATCGACAGCGGATTTTCCCCTTTCGCCTTAAAGCCAGCAGGCGGGAAGCGCGAGGGGTCGCACCGCTGGAGGACAGGCTTGTCGGTCGGGCATACCGCGCGTACGCACGCCCGAAGGGCAGGGCGGACGAACGCGGTAGGTTCGGACGACTATCCTGTACTTCAAGGGCAACCCCTCGCGCACAGCCCGCCGTGCAGAAAGGTGATACCGAAGGTTTCCAAAGGGCGAGCGGAAAGCCCTTTGGCTCTGTGCCCCACAGGGCGAAAGCTCTACTGTGCCCGCAGGCGCAGTCCGCAAACAGGATTCAAAAGGATGTATTCATCCTTTCGTCGCGCCGGCGGCGCGAAACACGAAGGAGGTACCTTATGCCAGTCAAAATTCCGGACGCGCTCCCCGCGACGCGCATCCTTACCGAGGAAAACGTGTTTGTGATGACGGAAAAGCGCTCCCTTACCCAGGACATCCGACCACTGCGTATTGCCATCGTCAACCTGATGCCTACCAAGGAAAAAACAGAAACCCAGCTGCTGCGCATGATCTCCAATAGCCCCCTGCAGGTGGAGATTACCCTTTTGCGCACCGGTACCTACGAAGGCACGCACGTTTCCACGGACTATCTGGATACGTTCTACCGCACGCTTGAGGATGTGGAGAATGAGTTTTTCGACGGCGTCATCATTACGGGCGCGCCAGTGGAAAAGCTGGATTTTACCGATGTGCTCTACTGGGAGGAACTGACCCGCATCATGGATTGGACGGATCGGAGGGCGTTTAGCACCCTGCATATCTGCTGGGCCGCGCAGGCGGGGCTTTACTACCATTACGGCATCGAAAAACACCCGTTGCCCCAAAAGCTGTTCGGCGTTTTTGAAACGGGGTTGACCGACCGGCGCGACCGCCTGCTGTGCGGGTTTGACGATACCTTTATCGTCCCCATGAGCCGGCATACGGCGCTGGACGAGGAGGCGCTCGCCAAATGTGATGAGCTTACGGTGCTGGCCACTTCTCCTGAAACGGGCGCGGCGCTGGTGCGCAGCAAGGATGGGAGGCGCGTGTTCGCCACCGGCCACAGCGAGTACGACCGCGATTCGCTTGCGCATGAGTATTACCGGGACATTGGAAAAGGCATGCAGATTGATCTGCCCGAGCACTATTTCCCCGGAGACAACCCCGAACTGTCACCCCGCATGAACTGGCACGCGCACGCGAGCCTGCTGTTTTCCAACTGGCTGAATTACTTTGTCTATCAGGAGACGCCTTTTGAGCTTTCCAAGGGGTTAAGCCCGCTGGGCACACACCCCGGCAGCGGACTGCCCAAGGCGTAAGCGAACAGACCCCTCGATTCCATGAAGCAAGGAGCGTTGTGCATGAAAATCGTCGATCTCCTGAATGAAAAAGGCGTACACCTGAGCTGCGAGGTGTTCCCGCCCAAGGAGTTCGCCCGCGTAGAAGAAGCCAGGGCCGTGGTGCGGGGCATCGCTGCGCTCAAGCCTGCCTATATCAGCGTCACCTATGGGGCGGCGGGCAAAACCCCGCATTTTACGTGGGAATTGGCGCAAACGGTGCAGGCGGCGGGCGTGCCGGCGCTGGCGCACCTGACGTGCATCAACGATACCGTATCCAGGATCGACGAGGTGCTAAACGAACTGAGGGCGGGGGGCGTGGACAACGTTCTGGCGCTCCGCGGCGATATTCCGGAGGGGGAGGCGTTCCCCAGCGGTGACCATTTTGAGCACGCGGCGGAGCTGGTGCGCTACGTTAAGCGCCGCGGTGAATTTTGCATTGGGTCTGCCTGCTACCCGGAAGGGCACCCGGAAGCGCCCAACCGCACCGTTGATCTGGAGCACCTGAAGGCAAAGGTGGATGCGGGCGTGGATTTTTTAACAACGCAGATGTTCTTTGATAATGCGACGCTGTATAACTTTATGTATCGCGCGCTGCGCGCCGGTATCCGCGTGCCCGTGGGCGCGGGCATTATGCCTGTGATTAACGCAAAGCAGATCAAGCGCATCGCGCTGCTTTCCGGGGCGACCCTGCCGCCGCGTTTCTGGTCGATTGTCGATCGCTTCGGGGACGATCCCGCCTCCATGCGGCAGGCGGGCGTAGCCTACGCGACCGAGCAGATTATCGATCTGATCGCCAACGGTGTCAACAACATCCACCTGTATACCATGAACCGCGTGGACGTTGCCGAGGATGTGTTCCATAACCTCGGCGCGATTCGCACGGCATAACGGGCGCGATTTTCGCCTTGCCAACACAGCGCGCACACCCGAAAGGAGACCTTGCCATGCATCCATTTCTGAAGCTTTTTGAGAATCGCCTCGTCTATCTGGACGGCGCCATGGGCACCGCCTTGCAAGCCATGGGGCTAACCGGCGGCGAGCCGCCGGAGAAATGGAACCTCACTCACCCGGAGCGCGTGAAGGCCGTCTATGCGGGGTACCTGCGCGCGGGTGTGGACATGGTAACCGCCAATACCTTCGGCGCGAACCCGCTGCATTTTCCCACCGAGTGGGAAACATTGCTGCGCGCGGGCATCCGACAGGCGAAGGAAGCTGTGGCCGAGGCGGGACGCACGGCTTACGTTGCGCTGGATGCGGGAAGCGTGGGAAAGCTGCTTAAACCTCTTGGCGAGCTGGAATTTGAGGACGCCGTTACGATTTATAGGGAGATGGCGCTCGCCGCGATCGACGAGGGTTGCGATGTGCTGGTGGCCGAAACGATGACCGACCTCAAGGAAGTCAAGGCGGCGGTGCTGGGCTATCGCGAGGCGCTCGCGAAGAGCGGCGCGGATTTGCCGGTGCTGGTGAGCTTGAGTTACGATATAAACGGGCGGCTGCTGACCGGCGCGGATATCGAGGGCGCGACTGCGATGCTTTGCGCTATGGAGGGCGTGGACGCGCTGGGCATGAACTGCGGGCGCGAGCCTAAGGCGCTTTTACCCAATTTGAAACGGCTGCTCGCCTGCGCGGGCGCAAAGCCGGTGTTCTTTATGCCCAACGCCAGCGTGCCCACGCTGGTGGAGGAGGAAACGGTGTTTGCCACCCAGCCGGAGGAGTTCGCCGCGGATATGGCCACCGCCGCCGCGCTGGGCGCTCGATGCTTGGGCGGCTGCTGCGGCACGACGGAAAGCCACATTGCGGCGATGATCGCCCAAACGAAGGGGTTGCCTGTCGCCATAGCAAAGATCATGCCGGAGGAGGACGGGCTGACCCCTGCTGTAATTTCCGGCCGAAACGCCACCGTAACGCTGGGAGTACGCCCCGTAATCATCGGCGAGCGGCTGAACCCGACCGGGAAAAAGCGCATGAAACAGGCGCTACGCGATGGGGAGACAGAGTACCTGCTTGGTGAAGCGATGGCGCAGATAGAGGCAGGTGCGGACGTGCTGGACATAAACGTCGGTCTGCCGGAACTGGACGAAGTGGCGGTGCTCACCGCGGTAATGGAGGCGGTGCAGGGTGTGACGGGTGCGCCCCTGCAGCTGGATACCGCCGATCCCGCGGCGCTGGAACGGGCGCTGCGCACTTACGTGGGCAAACCCATCATCAACAGCGTCAATGGCAAGCGCGAGGCGATGGAGCAGATATTCCCGCTGGCGCGCATGTACGGCGGCGCGGTGGTGTGCCTGCTTTTAGACGAGGACGGCATCCCCGAAACAGCGGAAGGCCGCATGGAGATCGCGCGGCGCATCGCCGCCGAAGCCGATTGCTGGGGCGTGCCGCGTAAGGATTTACTTTTCGACGCGCTGACCATGACCGTAGCCACAGACCCAAGCGCTGCGCGCACGACGCTGGAAACCGTGCGCCGCCTGCACGACGAACTGCGCGTGAAAACCGTGCTGGGCGTGAGCAACGTGAGCTTCGGCCTGCCCAACCGCAGCGCGATTACTTCGGCCTTCCTGGGAATGGCGATAGAGAAGGGGCTTTCCGCCGCGATTATCAACCCCTTGGATGAGGCGACCATGAACGCCTTTACGGGCGCGTGCGCTGCGTTGGGGTACGACGAGGGCTTTGAACGCTATTTGGTGCGCTGCGCAGGTACGACGGAGGATACGGCTGCCAAAGCGGTGGATACCGCAGAGGCGCGAGCTGCACGGGAAGCCATACGGCTGGCGGGCGAAGCGATCCGCAGGGCGGAAGCGCTGTTACACCTTACGCCCTCAGAGCTTGGCTTTACCTCGGGCGCGGCGGGCGCAACCTACGGTTGCGCTGCCTGCGACGCTCCCGCGCCGCAAGCGGCGGGCGCGCCTTCCGGTGCGACCACAGCAGCCCCCCAAACCGGTTTTTCCACCTCGGCACTCACGAAAGCCATTATTCAAGGGCTATCCAAAGCTGCCTCCGATTGTGCCGTTCAACTCATGGAGAGTGGCCTCGCTCCGCTTTCTGTGGTGGAGGAGGGTGTGATACCGGCACTTTCGGACGTTGGCGCGCGTTACGAGCGCGGCGAGTTCTTTCTGCCGCAGCTGATGCAAAGCGCCAACGCGGCCAAGGCCGCCATTGCCGCCGCCACAGCGCGTATGCCGGACACCAAGCCTTCCGCCGAGCGTACGGTACTGCTGGCGACGGTGAAGGGCGACGTGCATGACATCGGCAAGAACATCGTAGGCACGCTGCTGGGCAGCTACGGCTTCGGCGTGATCGACCTGGGGCGGGATGTGCCGCCTGAAGCCGTGCTTACCGCCGCGAAGGAATCCGGCGTACGGCTGGTGGGCCTGTCCGCGCTGATGACGACCACCGTGCCCTCCATGCGCGAAACGATTGTGCTGTTGCGTAAAGAACTGCCCACGATCAACATCATGGTCGGCGGGGCGGTGATGACCGCCGAGCTTGCGCGGCAGCTGGGCGCGGATGGTTACGCCCCCGACGCGATGGGTGCGGTACGCTACGCCGATACGGTGCTGAAAGCCGCGCAGGACAGGCACTAAAACACCTTACGGGGCACGGAAATCCGCCCGCCTGAAACGGAAAGCAACCCGGACGACGCAAAAACAAACGGCAAAAAACGGAGAAAACGCACCTTTTCGCTTGACGCGGTTGCGCGAACGGCGTACGATAAACGATGAGAAATATCAAGGGGTATACCGAAGCGACAGGCAAGGATGTGAGTGGGATGCAGCCAGAGGAAAACACGCGGCAAAAGAGCATTAAGCAGCTTACCGCAAGACAGCAGAGCTGGCAGATGTTGAAGTTTACGCTGTTTTCGGCTTCGGCGGGCGTCATTCAGGCGGCGTCGTTCACACTGTTCAAAGAGGTGTTCAGCTTTCCTTACTGGTTGGGGTATGGGATTGCGCTGGTGCTGAGCGTGTTGTGGAATTTTACATTCAACCGTCGCTACACCTTCCGCAGCGTGGAGAACATCTCCAAAGCCATGATGCTGGTTTTTCTGTATTACCTGGTGTTTACGCCGCTTTCCATCTGGTGGGGGGCTGCGCTGACCGGCGCGGGCTGGAACGAATACATTGTGCTGGGCGGCACGATGCTGATCAATTTTGTGACGGAATACCTGTTCCAACGCTTCGTAGTCTACCGCTACACTGTGGATACCAACGAGCTGGCTAAGCGCGCGCAGGAGAAGGAAAACTGCGTGGAGGACGAAGAATAAAGGACATGTAGGGCATATTGTTTTAACATCAACCAAAGGAGCGAACCAACCCTATGAAAAAGAAGTTTCCTCCATTTGCGATACTGACCGTCATTACCCTGTGCGCGGCGTTGTTATTGGCGCTGACCAACTTTGTTACCATTGGGCCGATCGCCGCCACCTCCGCTAAAGCCGCCGATGAGGCGCGCAAGGCCGTACTGTCCGAGGCGGAAGATTTTGAGCCGCTTACACATGACGATACGGTGGATAGCCTTTACCGCGGACTCAAAAGTGGCGCGACCGTCGGCTACACCGCCACGGTGACCGTGTCGGGTTACGGCGGTCCGGTGGAAGTAACCGTTGGCTTGGACGCAAACGGGGTGCTCACAGGGCTCAACGTGGGCGGTTCCAAGTTTGCCGAAACCGCGGGCTTGGGCGCCAAGGCCAAGGAGCCGGCCTTTACCGACCAATTCATCGGAAAGCAGACGCCGGTAACGCTTAAAAAAGACGTGGACGCCATCAGTGGCGCGACGATCACCAGCACGGCCGTCACCAAGGGCGTCAACGCCGCTGCGGCTGCCGTGGCCAAAGCAGTGCAATGATAAGCGCAATGGCGTAACGGTCAATACCGCAAAGACCAAAAGCGGCGAAAACGCCTGCGGCACGATCGTGTATAATAAAAACCCGCGCCTCGTTACGAAAGCGCGGGTCTTTGGGCATTTGGGCGTAAACTGCGCGGCGCGGCTTTAACCCTGCAGGCCGTTCTCCTGCCGCTCCATGTTTTCCACAACCACGTCGTACATATCCCCAAGGGTTGCGCAGTATTCCAGCACCTTCCACGGTGTGTTGGTGTGAAAATGAACTTTAATCAGGTCTTCGTCACCCACGGCCAGCAGGCAGTCGCCCTCAATGTGACTGGAGATGTAGGTGCCGATCGCATCCTCGGAAAGCTTCTCCCCTTCGATGAGCAACTGGGTATCGTACTTAAATTCCAGCATTTTTCTTTCTCCTTCGCGCTTGGATGTACGCTTATCATAACGCAAAACCCGACCCTTGACAATCCCCGGCGTTTTACCGCGCTTTTCCCTGCCCGCGCTTGACTTTTCACGGTGGTGTGTGTATTCTTTTTGTGCATCCCTCTCTTTATAATGGCACTGCGGCGGGCCTGTTCCGCCGCGTTTGGCGCACTCCGGCCCATACGAGCGAAAGGAGGACGACCATGCGGCGAACCCGTAACATTGTGCCCTGGCTGTGGGGCGTGGCAACCGCTTCGCTGCTGTTCGCCGTGCTGCTTTCGTTCGCCTCCTATCAATATATCGGCAGCGACGATGCGCCTATTCTTCGCTCCTTCATGGGCTACGAGGGCGGCGATCCGGCTACCTTCCACCTGTATGTTCACACGGCTTTCGCGTGGCTGCTCTGGGGGTTGACGAAACTGTTTCCGGGCGTGGCTTGGTTTTCCATTCTGCAGCTGTTTCTGCTTTGGCTTGCGCAGGTCGTGATCGTCAAAAGCCTTTCGCAGCTCGCGGCAAGGCGCGGCCGGCCTGTGTGGACGGGTGCTGTTGCGGGTGCAGCGTTCTTGGCCGCGTTTACGGTTTACGTATCCTGTCGCATCACCTATACCACCACGTCCGCGCTGTGCGGGGCCGCGGCGGTCGCCCAGCTTGCCAGCGTCGATTTTACGGCGGAAAAACGGCGCGCCGTCACGGGGCCGATGGTCGGCAGCGCACTAATGTTACTTTGCAGCTATTGCCTTCGGCAGATCTCCGTGCTGCCGCCGCTATGTTTCTGGCTGCTGCTGCTGACGGTTAAACTTTTCACCGCCTTTGGAAAGGGCCGAAGGCCCTGGAGCCTGGCCAGGCCCGTACTTGCAGGCGCGATGATCACGGCGGGGCTGTTCGCACTCTTTGCCGGGGTGCGGGCGGTCGATATCCGCCTCAACCACGCGGAGGATTTTCTGGATTGGCAAAGCGCGCGTATCAGTGTGTTTGATTACACGGATTTCGATACCACCACCACCGACGAAACGCTGGCTAAAATCGGCTGGAGCCGCAATGAGTTTACGCTGGTGAGCTACTGGTATTTCATGGACGACAACATCACCGCGAACGCGTTTCGCACGCTGAAAGCCCAGCAAAACGTCGACGACGCAAACCT
>JAJFVI010000135.1 GCA_021371895.1 Eubacteriales bacterium
CCACGATGGCATACTTCCTCGTAGGTAGGGTTGTCCGTGCCGCCGTTGGCGTAGCCCACCTGCGTGGAGAGCACGCCGTGTACGGACGCCAGATACTTTTCCATTCCCCAGAAACAGCCGCCGGCTAAATACAGTACCGCCCTGTGATTCCTCCTGTTCAGCGTGCGAGGCGAGCGCATGGAAAGCAAAACGGGGAAATCCGCCAGACTATAAGAAAAGACAGATCTTTGAGTGGTGTCGGAGGGTCAAGACCCTCTGACTGCATTCGTATCGCCCGGCTTAGTCGGGCGGGCGGGCGGGGAGATTGCGGCAGACCGCAAACATGACCCGTGACTCAAAAAAGTGAATTGAACACTTTTTTGACACGAAAAACGGGGAAAGCCGCCAGACGGCTTTCCCCGCAAGTATCAGGCGGGTTGGCGGGTATCCTTGTAGGAAAGCACTTTGCAGCCTTGTTTTTTAATCAGCCTGCGTGTGCCTTCCTCACTCTTTTTGGTGGCGCCGGTGCCTCCACCCGAAACTAGAATCACCTGTACGTTCGCGTGCTCGGGCAGCAGCTTAACCATCGCATTGAACGCCGGCGCCGGAAACCCGGCCCATACGGGAGCGAGCAGCGTGATAAGGTCGTATCCCTTCATGTTCTGTGTTACCGGCTGGATGGCCGCACATCTGCGCATACGTGCCCGCGGGCAATCCACCAGATACGCCGCCAGCTTGCTGATATGTCTCTTCGTGTGAACCTCGACAATCTCCGCCCCTTGCGTACGCGCCAGTTTCTCCGCAACTTTCCTGGTATGGCCTTGGTAGGAATAGTATAATACAATGGATTTCATGGGACGTCCCCTTCCGATCGTATCCGGTTGTCATACCCCGGATACGGCTTAATCTGCTTCCCATTATAAAATTGTGGGAAACAGCTGTCAATATGGATTTTCAGGTTTAGGTGTTTCGCGCAGAAGAAGTGTGAAAAGCAGGTCGCCTTCCGCATCGTAATCCTTTGGACAGAAACCGAGTTTTGCGAGCACGCGCAGGGAAGGCGCGTTGCCGGGCATCACAGAGGCCAGCGCCCGCAGGCATCCGTTTTGCCACGCCCAGTTCAACAGGCCGGCCGCGGCTTCGGTTGCGTACCCCTGCCCGGCGAAGGGCGGAGCGACGGTGTAGCCTATATGGCATTCATCGCCTTCCCGCTGAAAATACAGATCGCCCACAAGCTGTCCGGAATCCGTGAGTGTCACCGCGAGCTGGTGTCCGGCCCGTTCGTCGATGGGAGCGAGCAGCGCGTCGCGGTAGGCCTGTCGGCTTAATCCCTTAAACCCCTGAAAGCGCATCCAGCGCCCATTGTTACGATAGACAATAAAATCATCCAGATCCGCTTCCGTAAAGGGGCGGATGAGGCAGCGGGCCGTTTGGATTGGTTGCATAATTCCTCCCGTATCGGTGTTCTGGACGGCGCGGTCACTGCGGCCGTGGCTCGCAGGCGGTCAGTAACCGCTCGATATGCGCGCGTACTCCGGCCGCGTTTTCCGGTGTGGTGTTTTCAAGCAATAAGGGAACGTCAGGCATGGTTCGCATCACGAAACGGAGCACGGGCACGTCGTCCATCTCGCCTTGCCCACTGGGAAGCGTACGCAGCGTATCGCCAATACATACGTAATCCTTCAAATGGATGGGCGCGATGGACGGCCCAAGCAGGGCGAGCGCCTCCGCGACGATTTCGTCCCGGCGGGCGATATTGGCTGGGTGCAGGAGGTTGACGGGATCCAGAATGATCTTCAGGCTGGGAGAAGCGAATGCGTCCAGTACCCTGCGGGCGGTTTGCGGGTCGTGGACAATGTGCGTATAAACCGGTTCGAGGGCAATCGTTGTTTGCAGTTTCTCCGCTTCCTCCACTACGGGGCGCAGCCGACGGATGAACTGTGAAAGCGCCTCTTCGCTATGGCTGGTTTGCGGATCGAAGCGATATGCGGCGTTGGGGTTGCCCGTTTCCGTGCCCACCGCACAGCCACCAATCCACGCTGCCAGGCGCAAATGAGCCAGGTACTGCCCAAGCGTTTCACGGTATACTCTCTCGTCCGGATGGGCGAGGTTCAGATAACAGCCCAGGATAGCGATGGATAATGGCCGGATGGCGTTTTTCAGCGTCCGCGCCAGTATAGGGGAGAACGTACTCGCCTCCGGCGCGGGGTCGAAATGCTTATACAGCGCCACGTGCGCGCAGGTGAAGCCTTGCGCCGACGCGACGGCTGCGCGCTGCTGCAGCGTGCCCGGCGCAGTATCATGTAGACGGATGCCGATGTTCATGCTTTTTCCACCGCTACCCTCTCATTTTTCGGAGTTTGGTTCATGGAACACAGCCAGATGCGTTTGGAGCATACGGCTGCGGTGCCGAAGTACGGCTGGACGCGGATCTCATTAACCGTGATCATACAGTAACCTGACCCTATTGTACATGAAACGGCGCATGTTTTCAAACGGAATCAGGGCAGCGGAGTGACGCGCCGTGCCCAACATCGAGAGAGTTATTTTGGTATTCTGGATGGCAAATCTTCTATGGTAAAAAAGCGCTTTCTATGATATTGTTAACAACATAAAGGCAGAAGCATGCGCACATCGTCTGTAAGGATGGAAACTATGCAGGGTTACCGAAGACACGTCCGGCTCTACACCTTTCTGCGATGGCTTTTAAGCGCTCCCATGAAATGGCTGTTTTGTTTTCAAACAACGCCTGTCCCCGCGGTGGAAGGGCCCTGCATTGTCATCGCCAACCATAATACCGATTTCGATTCGATCCTGTTGGGCATCGGCTATCCCAGACATATGTATTTCGTGGCCAGCGAGCATATTTTCCGCAAGGAATGGCTTAGAAAACTGCTGATCTATTTTCTGGATCCCATCGCCAAGCGCAAAGGCGGCGTGGACGCGAGCACGGCGCTGCAGATGGTGCGGCGGCTGCGCAAAGGAAGCGATATCGCCCTGTTCGCCGAAGGCAACAAGTCCTTCCATGGCGCGACGTGCCCCGTGCATCCCGCCACCGGCGCGATGGTGAAGGCGTCCGGCGCTTCGATGATAACCTATAAGCTGGAGGGCGGATACTTTACCAGCCCCCGGTGGGCGCACACGCTACGCCGCGGTCGGATGAAAGGGTATCCGGTAGCCGTGTATTCGCCCCAGACGCTTTCCGTGCTGGCTCCGCAGGAGATTAACCGCATCATCCAGCGGGATATCGACGAGGACGCCTATCAAAGGCAGGGGGAGCACCCGATCCCCTTCCGGGGCAAAAGGCTGGCGGAGGGTATACAGAACGCGCTTTATCTTTGTCCCCTGTGCCATGCCTTCAGTACCGTGACCGGCAAGGACGACCAGATAACGTGCGGCTGCGGGCTTGCGGCCACCTATTTAAACACCGGTTTACTGCGTGGCGCGCGCCTGCCTTTTCAAACGCTGGAAGCCTGGGGGCAATGGCAAAGGGAACGCCTGCGCGGCCTGATACTCGCTTCGACCGGTGGGCCGCTGTTCCAGGACAGGGAGCAGACCCTGCTGCATATCCACCCGGATCACCACACCGAGGTCGCTGCCCAGGGGACGCTTTCCATCGGTCGGGATGGCCTTGCCTGTGGGGATTTTCGCCTGCCGATTGTTGAAGTAGAGGGGTTTGAGATCTATGGTAGAAATACGATTGTATTTTCCGACGGTAAGGGCGATCGTTATCAGGTGGTTTCCCAAACGGAGCGAAGCGCGTTAAAATACTTCGAGGCCTACGCGATGCTGCGGGAAGAGAGAGGGTAAGTATGGATTATTCGGCGGCTAACAAGGGCTTGTGGAACTTCTTTATTCAAATGGGAATTATCGCCGGAGTGTTGCTGCTATCCAATGTTCTGGTTCGTAAAAACCGTTTCATCCGCAACAGCTTGATTCCCACGTCGGTGCTGGCCGGGTTTCTGCTGCTGCTGCTAAAAAGCACGGGGGTGCTGCAAATCTCCGCTAGCTTTCTGGAAACGGCCACCTACCACGGCATTGCCATCGGCTTTATCGCCCTTTCGCTGCGCGCCGGCGGCGTGCGCGAAGAAACGGACAAAGGCGCGGGCTTTCGCAGCGGTGCAGTAATCATCAGTACCTACCTGATGCAGGCGCTGGTGGGGCTGGCGATTTCGCTGGTTCTGGCGGCGTTTTGGATGCCCGATCTGTTCAAGGCGTCGGGAATCCTGCTGCCCATGGCGTACGGGCAGGGCCCGGGGCAAGCCAACAACGTCGGCCTTACCTACGAGGCGCTGGGTTTCATCGGCGGGCAGTCCTTCGGGCTTTCGCTGGCAGCGGCGGGCTACCTGTGCGCCTGCGTGGTGGGCGTGCTGTACCTGAATTTTCTGGCGCGCCGGGGTAAGCTGACCCGCAAGCAGGAACAGCCCGTGCGCTCCGGCTCCGTAACGGTGGACACCTTTCAGGACAAGGGGGAGATCCCGCTTTCGGAATCGGTGGATCGGCTTTCCATACAGGTCGCGCTGGTGCTGCTGACATACCTGCTGACCTACCTGGTCACATGGGGTCTCACCACGCTGATCGGTCAGGTGGCGCCGGGCTTGAATAAAACGCTTTCCCCGCTATTATGGGGGTTCAACTTCATCATCGGCTCCATGCTCGCCATGCTGGTTAAAACCATTTTGCACTACCTGCGCAAAACCAATGTGATGACGCGCCAGTACCAAAACAATTACCTGCTCAGCCGCATTTCCGGCCTCGCCTTCGATTTGATGATCGTGGCCGGCATCGCCTCTATCAACTTTTCCGACCTGTCCGGCCTGTGGGTACCCTTCCTGCTGATGGCCGTCGCCGGTGGCGTTTCGACGTTCTACTACCTGCGGTGGCTGTGCATGCGGGTTTATCCCGGCTATGCCGACGAAGGTTTCCTTTCGATGTACGGGATGCTCACGGGCACCATCAGCTCCGGCATTTTGCTGCTTCGGCCCGCTGACCCCAACTTTGAAACTCCCGCGGCCAATAACCTGGTTACGGGCAGCAGCTTCGGCATCGTGCTGGGAAGCCCGATGTTGATTTTCATCGGCCTGGCCGCCGAATCCACGACGATGCTGATAGTGACGATCGGGCTGATCATCGTGTATCTGGCGTTCCTGCTGTGGCTGTTGCTGAGGAAGAAGAGGATAAAAGGTGAATCATAGGTTATATATGAGGAGTAAGTATGGAATTTGGTGAGAAAGTATATAAACATTCCTATCGCTTATGGAAAGATTTCATATACCATTACTGCACATATATTGAATTATATAATAATTTCGATCTCCTTAAAGGCGATGTGGAATTTTGGGTTTATACTACAGATGCACACTTTCAAATGGCTATAATACGATGGTGCATGATATTTGGATCTGATTCGAATGATACCCATTGGGAAAATCTTCAGCTCGACAAGGACAAGTTTAAAAAACGCTTGCTACTCGAGTTACAAATAACCCCAGAAGAATGGCAAAGATACTGGGAGAGCATGAAGGATTTTCGAGATAAATTTGTAGCTCATAGGTCAATAGAAGCCATACCCTCTGCACCATTCTTTATTATTGCACTAAAGGCTGTTTTATGTTTAGAAAACTGGGTAAGAGAAGAACTACAAACAAATACGTTTGAAGAAAAGAATAAAGTCATTTTCTATATAAACAGCACACGGCCTTTATCGGAAATTATGGAATCAAGTAAAAAAGCAATTAAGAATACCATATTGTTGCTTGTTGATGACAACAAAAAGCGCAAGAGCATTTTAGCCGGAAGCATGACAAAACCTAAAAACAAAACACTATAAGTGATATACGATTCGAGAGTACGTTACCCTGTCCTCCGTCACAATCGCTGAGAAAGCTGCTTTGAGGCGAACAGGAGGAACAACAAATTGAATGGTCATGAAGAACTCATTGTTGTCCCCACACCAGCATATTCTCCCGCACCTCCGCCTTCACTTTCCCTGCGTCGCTCAACCAGCTTAAAAAGCTCCTCACGGTGCTGCCCACCAGTACATACTGTTCCATGCTCATTACCAGCCCGTAGGCCGTGAAAACCCCTTGTAAAATGCGT
>JAJFVI010000143.1 GCA_021371895.1 Eubacteriales bacterium
ATAGTACAGGCTGATGCGGAAGGTGGCCAGCAGCTCTGGCGTGCTGAAAATTTCGGTGTAGTTGGCAAACCCCACGAAACCGCGCACTTTGGTGTAGCTCATCTTGAGAAAGCTGTACTGGATCATCTTCACGAAGGGGTAGTAGGTAAATAGCCCCAGCAGGAACACCGGCACCACCGCGAAGGTGAGAATCACCAACCATTTTTGCGTCACCGGCCTGTGAAACCATACGCTTACGCCGGCGTACCGTACATCTCCGGGCGTTACGGAATTAACTACCTTCATGTTTCGCCGCTCCTTTCTGACCGTTTTTTGAAAACAGGCCAAGGGGACTTTCCCCCTTGGCCTGTAAGGTTTCGGGCGCGGTTATTGTACGGTAACGCCCAGCCCTTCCTGCGCGTCGCTCCACAGAACGTTCCACGAAGCCATGACTTCGTCGAAGCTCATGTCTTTGTTGAAGGCGTGCTCGATGATCTTTTGGATTTTCTCATTGCCGCCCTTGGCAAACATGATGGTCGAATCAGCGTTGATATCGTCCACCAGCTGGGACTGGGTGCCGTCCACCATGGTGTCGGCCAGCATGGTTACGCCTTCAAAGGAGGAGGCGAAATCCGGGAAGGCTTCGCCGATAAGTACCGGAGAACCGCCCTCGTTGGTGTTAAAGCCGCTCTTTTCCACCATGAACTTCACAAACAGCATGGAAGCCAACTGGCGGGTCTTGTCGGTCTTAGCGTTGATGCCGTAGCAGTAGTCCGCCGCGGAAAGCGCGTACTGCTTGCCGTTCACCGTTACCGGGAAGGGCATATATGCCACGTCCTCGGGATGTTCGCCGCCCACGGCGTCGCGCATCTGCACATAGGCCCAGGATCCCAGCATCATCGTGGCGATCTTGCCGTTGTTGAGCATCGGCTTGCAGCTTTCCCAGTCGGTGGTGGTGTAGTCATCTTCGATGAGGCCCTGCCGGGTCGCGTCGTAGAGAATCTTATACACCGCGTAGGGGCCCGCGCCGTCTTCCCGTGCGGCGAAGGGATCTTTCATGGAAATCATGTTGATGTTCACGAAATCGGGGTCGCCGGTAGCGCCCACGCCTGCGTAGAAGTCCCAGGCGCCCATGGTCCAGCCCGCGGCGTAGTTGGTGTACAGCGGGATGGCGTCGGTGTTTGCCTTCACCAATGCCAGCGCGGCCAGGAAGGCTTCGGGCGTGCGCGGAATTTCAGTTACGCCGGCTTTTGCAAACACGGCTTTATTGTAGAGCACGCCCTGGAAGTTCGCGGTGGTCGGAATGCCGTAGCAAAGGCCGTCGAACTGCTTGGTATCGGCAAAGTTGATGTACTGGCTCATGTCTGCCACTGTACCGTAGGGCAGGAAGAAGGTGCCGAACTCGCTGCTTTCCACTTGCGGGATGTTCATCACGTCGCCCCAGTCGTCCGAGCCGGTCAGGCGGACCAGCGCGTCCTGAGCGAAGTCGGTGACAGCTTCCAACTCCACGGTAATGTTGGGGTAGAGCTTGTTGAACTCGGCGATGTATTTGTCCTGGAACGCCGTGCTGTTCTGGACAGGGGTCAGGTCGGTGCGATGGGTGAGGTACTTGATGGTGACTGTGAGATCCGTGTAGTCTTCGCCGACTTTCAGATCCAGAAAGTTCGGTAGAGTCTCTTCCGCGGCGGCGAAGGTCGCCATGGTGAACAGGAGCACGACGCTCAGCAAGATACCCAGGAGCTTCTTCATGTTCTTCCCTCCATGTAATTTTGTTAAGCTAACGATAAGCTTTACTAATACTAGCGCATTCCCTTCCCTCTTGTCAAGAGAAATCTGAAATTTCTTGCGATTTCTGTTCCTTTATCAACCATACTTTCCATGAATATGCTTGAATACAGAACATCAACACAAAGCGAGTGTCAAGCAAAATCAGGCACGGGCGCTTCCTTTTGCCTTTTTGACAGCGATATTTTCATTTTGTTAGCCTGTTGTTAGCCACTCCAGCCTCACAGATTTTCCCGTAGAATGGCCAGCACCTCGTCGGGAGTGAAGGGCACGGGATTGTTGTCCATGTGGCCCGGAGTAAACGCTCGGTCGCGCACGGCGGGAAGGTCGGTATCCGTAAGGCCGAAGGCGGACAGCCGCAACGGTTGCACGCTCCGCGAAACCCGCGTAAGCCAATTTTCAAAGCCCCCCTGCCCGGAGAACACTGCCGTGAGGCGCGTTATCTCCGGCACGGCGGCTTCATTGCGCTTGAGCACCGAAGAAAGCGTAAGCGCGACGGCGAAGCCGTGCGGGATGCCAAACAGAAGCGTCAGGGGGTAGCTGATGCTGTGGCAGGCCGTCGTGCGCGTGCGGGAAAATGCCAGCCCCGCCAGCAGCGACCCCAGAGCCATCTCCCGGCGCGCGTCCAAATCGAGCGGGTTTTGCAGGGCGGCTGGCAGGGCGTCGCGCACCTTCACCGCGGCGGCCAGCGCCAGTTCCTGCGAAAGCGGCTCGCGCCGTACGGCCCAGAAGGCTTCCATGGCGTGGGACAGCGCGTCCAATCCTGTGGAAAGTGTAATTTCGACGGGCAGCCCGCACGTCCACTCCGGCACGATCAACGCGGCTTTAGGAAAACCTCCCGTGTCATCCAACGACAGCTTGCGCCCCTCCTGCGGGTCCCAGAGGGTTGCCCAGGGGGTTACTTCACTGCCCGTTCCGGCGGTGGTCGGCATGGCGAAAACAGCCGCACGGTCGTGTGGCTGCGCATAAGCACGGGTTTGCAAAGCTTTGCGCACCGCGTCCGCCGTAGGCACGGGCAAAAGGGGATACAGCGCGCCCGCGGCTTTACCCAAGTCTATGCAGCTTCCTCCGCCGATGGCCAGAATCGTTGTGGGGGCAAAGGCTCGCCGCCTTAAAAAATCCAGCAGCGCCACCACATCATCGATGGTCGGGTTGGGAGTGATTTCCGGGTAGTGCGTTACCGTGTGGCCGTCCTCGCGCAGCGCCGCGACGAACGCTTCCAGCCCCAGCGCCGCATAGCGGGAACGCGACGCGAGCAGCAAAATCTTCTCAGAGGGCGAAAGCCGCTCCCGGAGGGCGGGCAGGGCATCCGCGGCGTTTAGCACCCGTACATCTACGGGGCAAAAGGGTAAATACATATCGTTCCTCCCGTTTCAGCATCGTTACGTGGGCGCTTGGCTCGTTATTCCTCCGTGGGAATCAGCGAGAGAATGTCTCCGATGGGCATGCACAGCGGGTCCGCTTCCAAGGTGCGGCCGCAGCGCAGCGTGGTTTCCGCCGCCTTTTGCATGGCAGGGAAGGCGCTGCGCAGCAGGTGGTTGGCGTGGATGACGATATTCACGCCGTGGGCGCACAGTTCCTCCTCCGTTGCCGCGTTGTAGGTGGTGGGCACCGCGACGACAGGCGTAAAGGGGTTGGTTTCGCGGAAACGGCGCAAAAAATCATACACTTCGTCGGGAGTCTTTTGACAGCTGTGGATCATCACGCCGTCCGCGCCGGCATCGACGTACGCCCGGCAGCGCGCGAGCGCGTCCTCCAGACCCTGTTGCAGGATCAGGCTTTCGCAGCGCGCGAAGATCATAAAATCCTTGCTGCGCTGCGCCTGTTTGCCCGCGGTGATCTTCTGGCAAAACGCTTCCGATGTGGCCTGGGTCTGCTGTGCCTTTGTGCCATAAAGCGAATTGCGTTTCCGCCCTACCTTGTCCTCAATGATCACGGCGCTGACGCCCAAACGTTCCAGCGTGCGCAGGTTATATACGAAATGCTCGGTCTGGCCGCCCGTATCCCCATCCAGAATGATGGGCTTGGAGGTGACCTCCATGATTTCCTCCAACGTATGGATGCGGCTCGTAATGTCCACAAGCTCGATGTCGGGGCGACCCTTAACCGTGGAGTCGCACAGGCTGCTCACCCACATGGCATCGAAGCTTTTCACCCCGCCCGGCGTATCCACGCGGGCGTTTTCCACAATCAGCCCGGTCAGCCCATTGTGCGCCTCCATCACGCTTAAGCAGGGCTTGAGCTGCATCAGCCGCCGCAGCCTTCCGCGGCGAAACTCGGGCATGTTGAGGCGGCCATCCAGCACAGCCATGGCCTCCTCGGCGGCGCCGCGCGTGTAAGGAACCTCCACCAGCTCCCCGCCGTAGGCGGAAAGCAACCCAAGCGCCTCCGCGCGCACACCGCACTGTATGCCGGTTTGCCAATCGTCGCCATGCACCACGATGTCCGGCCGGAGCTCGTGAATCGCGTCCCGGTAGCTGAGCGTGCGCTGAACCACAACGCGCTTCACGCCGACAATGCTCTGAAAAAGCTCCATCCTGTCGGCAAGCGGGATGAGCGGATAACGCTTGTAGGTGGCGATGGCCTCGTCCGTGAGCACCCCTACGGTCAGCTCGCCCAGCGCCGCGGCGCGGCGGAGAATGGCGATGTGCCCACTGTGCAAAACATCGGTGCTGAAGCACATATAGACGGTTTTCATGGGTATCCCTGCCTTTTTGCGCAGTTTGCGCGTCGGTGGGAAGCGGCGGCGCGGCGCGCCGCCCGGCAAAGCCGGATGCGGGGTTCAGCGCTGCGTTTCAGCCGCAAGCGTTTCCAAAAAGCGCGTACTCACCTTAGCCAGATCGTCCGGGTCGTCGATCTCGGCGCACAGGCGACCCTTTACTTCCAACGGATAGAGCGGCAGCGCACCTTGGAGGGCGTTAAAGGCGTTTTCGGCGTACACGCCGGTTTCCCCGCGCGCGACGAATACGCGCATGGCTTCCAGCCAACGGCCGAAATCTTCCCGCCGCCAAAAGTAGGCGGGCTGGCAGGCCACGCAGTCCTCCCCGAAAAACTCCACACCCACCGCTGTAACGCGCCCGTCCGTAAGCTGCGCCTTAAAATCCTTTTGGGGCAGCGGCAGGGTACGATCCACGGCTACGGCGTTTTGTCCGCACGCCATCAGGTCTGCCAGCACGCCGTTTTCCATCACCAGATCGCCGTGGAACAGCAACAAATCTTCTCCGGTTAAGTACGGCGCGGCATTGCAGAGGCTGACAATGTAGTTGGTGGACGCGTAATCGGGGTTATGCGCGTACCGCAGGGATAATGGCAGGCGCAAACCCTCGGCGTAATCGCGCAGCGCCGGGGCGAAAGGCCCCGTGGTGATCATCACGTCCTGCACGCCGAAACGCGCAAGTTGGCTCAGTAGGCGGCTTAGGATGGTGTATCCCCCACCGATTTCCACAAGCCCCTTGGGTCTGGTTTCGGTCAACTTTCCCATCCGCTTTCCGACGCCGGAATTGAGGATTAGCGCCTGCATCTCGCCTGCGCCTCCCCTTGCAACGCGTCCGAAAGGGCGCGCAGGTTCTCCCGCGGGGTTTGTGCGGGTCGCCCCAGATCGGCGCGCGACCCCTGCGCGAGCATAATTTCCAAAAAGCACGGTTGCGTGCCCGCCGCTACGCACACATCTGCGAGCGCTGCGGCCAGTTCCTCCCGGTCACAGGCGGTAAAGACGGCCTCGTACCCCAGCGCGCGCGCCAGCGGCGCAAAGCGGAGCCCGCCGCCCGCCACCGGCATGCCGCCGACGCTCTCGTGCGCCCCGTTGTTGAGCAGCACATGGATCAGGTTGCGGCAGCCCTGCTGCGCCTCGATCGCCAGCCCGCCCAGATGCATCAGCGCCGCGCCGTCCCCGTCCAGGCACCAGAAGACGTCCTTAGGTCGGGCCTTGGCCATGCCCAGCGCAATCATGTTCGCATGGCCCATGGAACCAACGGTTAAAAAATCATGCGAATGCCCCTGCCCCAGCTCTTCCCGCAGCTCGTATATTTCACGCGAGGTTTTCCCGGTGGTGGCGACCACATACTCCCGCGGCCCCATGGCCGTCAGCAACATACGCAGCGCTTCCTCCCGCGCCATGGGATACCGGCTTTCCGGCTTCGCCTTCGCCCCGCCGGTCAGGCCGCTCTTGCGTACCAGAAACGCAACACTCCCGCCCACAGCAAGTACCGGCGCAGCTTTGGCAAGCATCGCGCTAAAAGCCGCGGCGTCCGTCGCGGCGTTTAATTCGAACACCGTGATCTCCATCAATTCCAGCATTTCGCGCGTGATCGCGCCCTGAAAGGCGTGCTGCGGTTCGTCCGCAACACCGGGCTCACCGCGCCAGCCGACCACGAACACACAGGGGATACCATATACCCTGCCATGAAGCAGAGAGCAGATCGGATTGACGGCGTTGCCCAGACCGCTGTTTTGCAGATAGACCATGGCGGGGCGCCCTGTGGCGATAAAATGTCCCGCCGCCAGTCCTACCGCCCCACCTTCGTCCGCGGCGACGACGTGCGCACCGGTCAGGCCAAAATCGCAAAGCAGCGTATCGTTCAGCGGTCTGAGCAGCGAATCAGGCACGCCGGTAAAGAAGTCCACCCGCAGCCGGGCCAGCCCGGACAGAAAATCCCTTACGTCCATACCGCACACCTCGCTCACCTTGCCTATTCATATGGTTATCATACTATGAAAAACGTTAAAAATCAAAGCGAAGTTCCGCCGCACCGGCGGCAGCCCGGTAGAATATCACCAACTCTTGCTTTTTTTCCATGACGGCGCTATGATAGATCGGTTGAAAGTTTCGGCATCTGAACCAAATAAAGCAAACGCAAGCGAAGGTGACTGCATGCAGGTGTTTTTCCTCGTCCTGAGTAAAACGGAGTGCCTGGAGCCGCTGCTGGAAAAGCTGCTCGAATGCGGTGCGAACGGCGCGACCATCTTGGACAGCACGGGCATGATGCGCGTGCTCGACCAGCGGGGCGACGACGCTCCCATGTTCGGCGCACTGCGCCATCTGTTTGATCCTGAACGGAAGAGCAGCAAGACGCTGATGATGGTATTGGAAGATGAGCAGGCGCAGAAAGTCCGCGATATCGTCAACGAAGTGACCGGCGGACTGAACCAGCCCGATACCGGCGTGATGTTCGCCGTACCCGTATTATTTGCCGAAGGGATGGAGGGCTGTCATCAATGAACACCCTCCTCGCGCTGGCCCTCGCCATCGGCGTGGGCTTGCTTTTTAGCCGAATCGCAAAGCTTGTGCATTTGCCTAACGTAACCGGATTCTTAATCGGCGGTCTGGTGGTCGGCCCCTCCGTGTTAGGCCTGATCCCCAAGGATACCGCCGATTCCTTCGCCATCATCACGGAGGTCGCGTTAGGCTTCATCGCCTATTCCATCGGCGCGGAATTCAAATTGAGCTACATTCGGAAAATCGGCAGCAAGCCATTGATCATCACCGCCTTCGAGGCGCTCACCGCCGTGGTGCTGGTGGACGCGACGCTGATTACATGCACCCTGCTTCATGTGCCCGGTTTCAGTATGCCCATGTCCATCGCGTTGGGTTCCATCGCCGCCGCCACCGCCCCCGCCGCCACGCTGATGGTGATCCGTCAGTACAAGGCTAAGGGTCCGGTGAGTGAAATGCTTTTACCTGTGGTCGCCATGGACGACGCGGTAGGGCTGATTGCCTTCGCCGTCTCCATGAACATCGCGCAGGCCTTCGCCAGCGGTGAGGCGATTACTGTCGTAACCATGCTGCTGGATCCGCTTATAGAGATCGTCGGCTCCCTAGCGCTGGGCACGGCGCTGGGCTTTGCGCTCAGCTATATCGCTCGCCTCTTTGCCTCGCGAGGCAATAAGCTGGCACTGACCATCGCCTTTATCCTGTTGGCGCTGGCGCTGTGCAGCCAGTGGAGCTTTTCCAGCCTCCTGTGCATGATGATGCTGGGCGCGGTAATGACCAACGTATCCTCTGTTTCCAATGTGATTATCGAGCAGACCGACCGCTTTACGCCGCCGATTTTTCTGCTGTTTTTCGTGATTTCCGGCATGGATTTGAATATCAGCGTGCTTCCCACTGTGGGCATCGTGGGCCTGTGCTACATCATCATGCGTGTGATCGGCAAATGGACGGGTGCGATGGTGGGTTCCAGGCTGGTGAATGCGCATCCCAACGTGCAGAAGTATCTGGGTCTTACGCTGATCCCGCAGGCCGGCGTAGCCATCGGCATGGCGCAGCTGGCGATAAACCGGCTGCCCGCCTACGGCCACCAGATTCAGGCGATTGTGCTGGCGGGCACGCTGATCTACGAACTGGTCGGCCCCGTGGTTACCAAATACGCCCTCACCAAAGCCGGCGAGATCGGGCAGGTTGTGCCGCCCCCCGCCAGCTGCCCGATGCCCAAGGCATAGCCCCCCGCGTTTCGTGCTTTCCCGGCACGCCCCCCCCCCCAACCCGGCGGCGCGCCATTGTTTTATTGTGCGATGGGCGAAAAAGCTCCGCCGGTCGTATTGACGAAACATAGGGGGTTTGGTAGAATAGAGTTTGTTTGATTTCACGAAGGAGGCGGAGCTTCGGCATGGATACGAAATTTATCTTTGTGACGGGCGGCGTGGTTTCCTCGCTGGGTAAAGGCATCACGGCCGCGTCGCTGGGGCGACTGCTGAAAAGCAGGGGCTTACGCGTGTCGATCCAGAAATTCGATCCGTACCTGAACGTCGATCCTGGAACCATGAACCCCTACCAGCACGGCGAGGTGTTCGTGACCGACGATGGTGCCGAAACCGACCTGGATCTTGGCCATTACGAGCGTTTTATCGACGAAAATCTGACCCAGGCCAGCAACGTGACCAGCGGCCGCGTGTATAAAACCGTTATCGACCGTGAGCGCCGCGGCGAATACCTTGGGGCGACCATTCAGGTGATTCCGCACATCACCAACGAAATCAAACGCAACATTCTGGCCGTCAGCCGCACGGAAAACGCACCCGACGTGGTAATTACCGAAATCGGCGGCACCGTGGGCGACATCGAAAGCCTGCCTTTTTTAGAGGCGATCCGCCAGATGCGCGCCGAGGTCGGCCGCGACAACTGCCTCTACCTGCATGTGACGCTCGTCCCCTATTTAACCGCCGCAGGGGAGTTGAAAACCAAGCCCACCCAGCACAGCGTGAAGGAATTAAGCGGCATCGGCATCGCGCCGGATATCCTCGTGTGCCGCGCAGATCACGAGTTGCCCTACGAACTTCGCGCCAAAATCAGCATGTTTTGTAACCTGCCGGTGGAGCGCGTTTTTCAAAACCTCAACGCGCGCTGTCTGTACGAAGTGCCCCTGATGCTGCATAACGAGGGGCTGGACGAGCAGGTGATCAAGCTCCTTGCCTTGCCCGAAAAGGAAGCCGACCTGACCGAGTGGAAAGCTATGGTCAAGCGCCAGATGGAATGCAACACCAGCGTGACCATCGCGCTGGTGGGCAAGTACGTGGAGCTTCCCGACGCGTATTTAAGCGTGGTGGAAGCGCTGACCCACGGCGGCATTCACCACGGTGTGAAAGTGAAAATCAACTGGATTCCCGCCGAGGATGTGACCCCCGAAAACGTAGAAACGCTTCTTGCCGGAGCTAACGGCCTGGTCGTACCCGGCGGCTTCGGCGCGCGCGGGCTGGAGGGCAAGATGAACGCCATCCATTACGCACGGGAAAACGGGCTGCCCTTCCTGGGGCTGTGCCTTGGCATGCAAATGGCGGTGATCGAGTTCGCCCGCCACGAACTGGAGATGCGGGACGCGCATACCACCGAGGTCGACCCGCACACCACCTATCCCGTGATCGACCTGATGCCTGATCAGGATCTGGCCAACCTGGGCGGCACCATGCGGCTGGGTAAATACCGTTGCCTCATCGCGCCGGGCACAATCAGCGAACGCGCCTATGGCACCAACGATATCTGGGAGCGGCACCGCCACCGTTACGAGTTCAACAACGATTATCTGGAACGCTACATGACAGGCGGAATGGTAATCGCGGGGCGCAACCCCGACCGCAATCTCGTGGAGATCATCGAACTCCCCACCCACCCGTTCTTCGTGGGCGTGCAGTTCCACCCGGAACTGCGAAGCCGCCCCAACCGCCCGCATCCGCTGTTCCGGGAGTTTGTCGGCGCGGCGGTGAAAAACAGGGACGAAAAGGAATAAAAGGACTTATCCATACCCTATTCAAACACCTATACCGAAATTATATCATGGGCTGTTGTTTATCACAACAGCCCATGTTTTATACACCCGTATCCACCACCAAAATAAATAAAACATATACCAATACCCCACAACCCCCGTGATACTTTTCCGCTTGCAGATTGTCGCTTGGGGGCGTGAGACTCCATGGCGTTTTGTGCGTCTGTATCCAACCCCTGTATAAGCAATAATAGACCATCACCCAACAATGCCGTCTCCATATTTTCCGCTTGCGGCCTGTCGCTTGAGGGGTGTGAGGCTCCATGGAAGGATGGACAGGCTTGTCGGTCGGCGATACCGCGCGCGATTGCTCCCAACTCCACGCATGATTACCGCGCGGTGTCGCCGGACGACTATCCTGTACTCCGAAATGGAGTTTCACGCCCCATTACAGACGCAAGGGGCGAGCGGAAGTTCCAGTCGCTCAGTCGTCGCGGGCGGCGCTGCCGCTTGCCCGTTCGCTTCGCTCCTCACCTGCGGGTCGCTCACGGCTTCGCCGTGGTGCCCACAGGGCACACGCTTCCATCCGGTGCCCCTGCTGCGCCCCGCGGGGCGCGTTCCCCCACCAGCATATATGGAAAACAAAGAAGGCACGCCTAACAAGCGTACCCCTTTCCCCAAATAACATACTATTTCCATACCGGCTTCAGCCGATGTGGTTTCTATTGGGCCCGCGCAATAAATCCCCGGCCTCCACGGCGAAGGGCATCGTAAGCAATAGGATCCTGCCCGCAACGCTTGCCGTATCCACCAGTTCGCCCGTTTCCGCCAACGTGATGCCTTCCACCGTAAAGGGCTTGCTTCCTCCGGGCATGAGCACTTCCAGCGTATCGCCGACATAGAAGCGGTTTTTCAGTTCCACTTCGGCAGGCATCCCCGCGTCCGTGTCACGGGTGACCCGCCCCACGAACTCCATGGTCTGTATAAACCCTTCCGCCCCCGCAGGCGGCAGGGGTGAGCCGAAATAAAAGCCCGTGTTGGAGGCGCGGTGGCTGGCTTTGCTCAACTCGGCCAACCACATCGGCAACTGCCTTTCGTATGCGGCACGCCCATCCCGCGCGAGCGTATCCAGCGCGTGGCGATAAACCGAAACAACGGTTGCCACATAATAGGCCGTCTTCATGCGCCCCTCAATTTTCAGGCTGGCCACGCCCGCTTCCAGCAACGCAGGCAAATGCTCCAGCATACACAGGTCGTAGGCCGAAAACAGCGCGGTTCCGCGCTCCTCCTCCTCCACCGCCATCCATTCGCCGGGCCGCTTTTCCTGCTGCACTCGGAAATGCCAGCGGCAGGGTTGGGCGCACTCGCCCCGGTTGGCGCTGCGGCCGGTAAGCGCCGCACTCAGCAGGCAGCGGCCACTGTAAGCCACACACATCGCGCCGTGTACGAACGCCTCCAGCTCCGCTGGCAGTTGATCCCGCATGGCACGGATGTCCGCAAGGCTCATCTCCCGTGCCAGCACAATGCGTCTGGCGCCGACTGCGTCGTAATAATGGCGCGCTGTGCGCGTGTTGAGCACGTTAGCCTGGGTACTGATATGTATTTCCATCTCCGGCAGCGCTTCCCGGATTGCCAGGGCCGCGCCCAGATCGCTGACAATCACCGCGTCCGCTCCCGCGTCCGCCGCCTGTCCGGCCGCCTCCACAACACCCTGCAAATCGCAATCCAGCGGCAGCATATTCAGGGTGACGTAAAAACGTTTGCCCTGCCTGTGCGTTTCCGTTACCGCCGTTTTCAATTCCTCCGGTGGAAAATTAACCGCGGAGGCGCGCAGCCCGTAGCCCGGCAGACCGCCGTAAACCGCGTCCGCGCCGAACCGCAGCGCGGTGAAAAGCTGCTCCATGCCGCCCACGGGCGCCAGCAGCTCCGGCAGGCGGCAGAGCGTGTGTTGCGTCATTGCAGGCCGCGCTCCTCGTCAAACTGTTTCCAAAGCGGCGCGTAGATGGCTACGGCGGCGTTATGCTCCTCCAGCGTCTTGCTGAACGCCAATTCACCCGTATTGGGATCCTTGCTGCAGAAGTAGAGGTAATTCTCAGCTATAAAGCTCTCATCCGGGTACAGCGCCGCCTGTATTGCATCGGGAGACGGGTTGCAGATGGGCCCAAGGGGCAGCCCCTTATACAAATAGGTGTTGTAGGGCGACTCGATCGCCAGGTCGCTGGCGCGCAACGACATACGGCGCACACCCGTAACGTAGTGGATGGTCACGTCGCTGCCCAGCAGCATATTCGCTTTCAGGCGATTGTGAAACACAGCCGATACCTTGGCGAAATCAGCGGTTTTTGCTTCCTTCTCGATCAGAGAAGCAAGGGTGAGTGCCTGATCCATCGTCATTCC
>JAJFVI010000159.1 GCA_021371895.1 Eubacteriales bacterium
GCGCCGGTGGAAGCGAACTATACCGACGCCGGCTATCAGGACGATACGATCATCGTTGAGATTCAACAAGTAACGCAGGACAACAGCATTTACCACATCGCCTATGTGAAAATCGCGACCCCCACGCAGCTTCGTACATACGTAGTCGGCGGGCTGAACAGCACGCGCACGTCGCTCACCACAACGCTTGCCAAGAGCGTAAACGCTGTGGTCGCCGTCAACGGGGATTTTTACACCAAGTTTTCGGGCGGCTACATCGTCAGGCAGGGTGAAACCGTACGGAAAAAACCCAGTGATAATTACGATCTGCTGCTGATTGACGAAAATGCGGATTTTTATCCGCTTCTGGCAGGGAAAACCCTGCAGACGAACGGAATCAGTGCGCTTAAACAGGATCACGAGATTATCAACGCGTTCTTCTTCGGCCCCGCGCTGGTGATAAACGGCGAAATATGTGATATTTCGGAACACTACGGCTGGGATCCCTTCGCGCCCAACCCGCGCGCGGCCATCGGGCAGATGGGGCCGTTGACATACGCGGTGGTCACGGTGGATGGACGCATAGACGAGTCCGAGGGCGTCACGATTCCGACGCTAGCCGCCTTCATGAAGCAGATCGGGTGCGAGCAGGCGTATAATCTGGACGGAGGCAACTCCTCGGCGCTGGTGTTTCACAATACGATGCTGAGCATCAAGGGCGATTATGCGGAACGTTCCGTAAACGACATTCTCTATTTCGCATCCGCTACCCGGCAGAGCGCCGCGCAGTAAAAGGGGGAGGCAGGCATGACCTTTACCGTAGGGGGCATCACCGGTTACTGGTACGGGCTTATTGCCGGCCTCGGTGTGCTTGCGTACCTGCTGGTTGCGGGCGCGCTAGGCTACGCGAAACGGCTTCCCGCGGGTACGATGCGGCTGTACGGCCTCGTAGGCATTCCGCTGGGGCTCCTGTTCGCGCGGCTGGGCTTTTGCGCGGCCAACTACGCTTACTTTACGGAAACCGTTTCCCAGCCGTGGCTGATGCTTCACTTCTGGGACGGTGGGTTCAGCCTGCTGGGCGCGCTGTGTGGCCTAACGCTCGCGGCGCTCCTGACAGCGCGGATGCGAAAGGTGTACTTCGGCACGATGCTGGATGTGACCGTTGCGCCGATCGGCATTCTGCTTTTTAGCCTCCGGCTGGCGGAGGGATTTACCGGAAGCCAGCTGGGCGTAGGTCGGCAGATAGCCGTGGGAAGCCTGACGACGCTTTACCCATGGCTGTTTATGCAGGATCAGATGGGCACGCTTACGCTCTACCGCCTGGCGGTTTACCGTTACGAGGCGGCGGCGGCGCTGCTGCTGCTGATATTGTCGCTCAAGCTCTTCTACAGCCATCAGCATAGGCGCCGGGCGCGGTCGGGAGACGTGGGAATGATCGTGTACGCGCTATTCGGCGCCGGTCAGATCATTTTGGAGAGCTTGCGGGACGACGGGCATATGGTGGTCGGCTTCATACGCGTGCAGCAGGTGGGGTACGCCCTGATGCCGCTGCTCGCGCTGGCGGTGCTGGGCGCGCGCTACCTGCACATCCGGCAGAAGCGCGGGGCGGTGGCCGCCGCGTGGCTGCTCGTGC
>JAJFVI010000093.1 GCA_021371895.1 Eubacteriales bacterium
TTTCAGCGGCGCCGCGTAGGTCATGTCGCGCTCTTTGCAGCGCTCCACGCTGTTTTTCGGTTCGTCAAGGGAATAATCGACAAACTCCAGCACCAGATTATCGGTGTAGTCGGTAATCGGCGAAACGTCAGCAAGCACCTCACGGAGGTCTTCTTCCAGAAAACGTTTATAGCTGTTCTTCTGCACCTCGATCAGATCGGGCATGTCCAGAACCTCATCGATGCGCGAGAAGCTCATGCGTTTCCTCAGCTTCCCCATTTGAACCTCATGCACCATATATGCTATCACCCCTTATGTTCTCGCACCCTACCGCGCCACGCGACACTATTATGCCACAACAGAAACTTTCTGTTGATTTTTTCCCGCCCAGCATGTACAATACGTGGTAACGGGTGGGCATAACTTCGCATAGTAACGATACTGATGCAAGTTTATATTTTAGCACTCGCTGCAGGCAGTGTCAAGCGTTGGGGCTTATTTTAAGTATTTGTTTCAGCGCGTTCGCCCGTGAGGGTTCAAGGGGGTACATTTACTATGATCAAGTTCGGACAGGTTTACGAATATAACGAGGCCAGGCATATCGCCTCCATCCGCTTCGAGCGTCCCGACGCCTGTAAAAAGTGCGGCGCGTGCGGCTCCCAATCTCAAACGGGAACGATTTCCCTGAAGGCGGATTGCAAGGTGGGTGACTGGGTGCGCGTGGAATACCCGGAAGGTCGCTTTCTGGAAGCGACGGCGATCACGTATGTGATCCCGCTCGTCGCGTTACTGGCAGGCATCGCGCTGGGCTGGCTGCTGGGCAACGGCGGCGACGGGGCGATGCTGCTGGGCGCACTCGCGGGTCTGGGACTGTCCGTCGGCGTATTGTACCTGGTGGAAAAGCGTGTGTCCGGTCGGCCGGAATGGACGCCCCACATCACCGCCGTTTACGACGAGCTTCCCACCGAAGAACAGATCGGCTGCCAAACCACGTAAACACGCCCGTGCCGCCATGCCGCCTGTATTATTGCCCTATGAAGACTTTCCTGATCGCATACCACAAGCGTAAAGCGGTCTGGTGTGGTTTGTCCATGTTTCCGCCAATGCGGCCATCCGCATCGGCAAAGTGTTTGTACGCCTTGGTTTACAAGCTGATTCCCGCTAATCCTTACCAAAAAAGTTCCTAACGCTTTACCCTGTTCAAGCGCTTCCTTTTATGGTATACTATATACTGTTGTAGGGGATCGTTGACCGATCGCGTGCGAAAAGTACATTCCCTTTACGAATCCTCTTAGGAGGTTAAGGGCGGGCACATTTGTGCCGCTATCTGAATATATTTTTTCGTAGTCATCCGCCTGAGGGCGTTCCCGATACATTACTTTACCATTAAGCGGCTCGGCTGCGCGCGTCGCGCCGTACCGCCATGTCATAAAAGAAAGGAGGTTCTCCAATGACGGAAATCGAACAGCCAAAGCTGCGCATTATTCCTTTGGGCGGCGTGGACGAGTTTGGCAAGAATATCACGGTCATAGAATGTGGCGAAGATATGCTGGTTGTCGACTGCGGTTCCATCTTCCCCGAAGCGGATATGCTTGGCGTTGATTTAGTCATCCCGGACGTAACCTATCTTATTAAAAACAAGGATCGCCTTCGCGGCATGCTATTAACGCACGGCCACGAGGATCATATCGGTGCCACGCCCTACGTGCTTCGGCAGGTACCCACTCCCTTGTACGGTACCAAACTGACCCTGGCGCTGGTGGACTTGAAGCTGAAGGAACACCGGATCTCCGGCATTCAGCTCAACGTTGTCAAACCCGGAGATGTGATTGAGCTTGGGTGCTTCACGGTGGAATTTATCCATGTGAACCACTCCATCGCCGGAACCGTCTCCATAGCAATCACGTGTCCGGCGGGCACGGTGGTGTTCAGCGGTGACTTTAAGATCGACTACACGCCTATTGATGGCAAGGTGACCGATCTGTCCACTTTTGCCGCCATCGGCAAAAAAGGCGTGCTGACGTTCCTTTGTGATTCGACAAACATTGACCGCAAGGGTCATACCATGAGCGAAACGAAAATCGGCCAGACATTTATCGACCTGTTCCAGCAGGCTAAGGGCCGCGTGTTCGTAGCGATGTTCGCAAGCAACATCCACCGCGTGCAGATGGTGGTAGATTCGGCCGCCATGTTCGGCCGTAAGGTGTGCTTCGTGGGCCGCAGCATGGTTAACGTTTCACGCGTGGCCATGTCTATCGGGGAATTGACGATCCCCGAGGAAAGCATCGTGGATATCGACGATATCGACAATTATCCCGACGAAGAGCTGCTGGTGGTGACCACCGGCAGCCAGGGCGAAGCTATGGCGGGGCTTACGCGTATGGCATATGGCGAGCATCGCAAGCTGCAAATTAAGACCACCGATATGGTCATTATCTCCGCCAGCCCCATCCCTGGCAACGAAAAGCCCATCAACCGCGTGATTAACCAGCTCTACCGCTGCGGCGCGAACGTGATCTACGGGCAGATCGCCGAAGTACACGTATCCGGCCACGCCTGCCAGGAGGAAATCAAACTGATGCACGTGCTGTTGAAGCCGCAGTACTTTATCCCCTACCATGGCGAGTACAGCAAGCTGTGGCAGCATGCGGAACTGGCCGAGAGCCTGGGCATGCCCAGCCAGAACATCGTGATTCCCGAAATCGGCCAGATCATCGAAATGTCCCATGACAGCCTCGCCATTACCGGCATTGTGCCTACCGGCGGCGTGCTGGTGGACGGTCTGGGTATCGGCGACGTGGGTAACGTAGTGCTGCGCGACCGGAAGCACTTGAGCCAGGACGGCCTGATTATCGTCGTCATGGCGATCGACCGCGACAACGGCACCTTGGTCAGCGGGCCGGATATCATCAGCCGCGGCTTTGTGTATGTTCGTGAGAATGAAGATATCATCGAAAGCAGCCGGGATCTGGCGCGCAACATCATTATGAGTTACGGCCGCATCGATGGCAGCGAATGGCAGAACATGAAAAACCGCATCAAGGATGAACTGCACCGCTACATTTTTGAGAAGATCAAGCGCAACCCGATGGTGCTGCCCATCATTATGGAAATCTGAGAGAATGCCTGAAAGGCAAAGTGTTGAGGGGTTTCGCTCCCCTCGGCGCATATGAAGAAGGCCGCAAAAGCGTGAAACGCTGCCTGCGGCTTCTTTTTTATGCAAAAGAAATCCTTTATTGTGGAATCCTTTGGGGTGTAGGCCTGCGAGCATTTAGAAGTATGCGCCCTGCGGGGCGCAGCAGGGGCGAGCGGAAAGCCCCTGCTGCGCCCGCAGGCGCATATCCCTTGTGCCTACAGGCATGGAACCCCCGCTCCATGCCCGGAGAAAGGCTCGGGAGGGGGATCGCGATCCCCCTCCCGAAAGGGAGCGCCGGCTCCCTTTATCCTCCCAGCGTTTGTCTGATGGAAAAACTGACGCCCCACACATAATAGGTGACCACCAGCTCGCGGATGGAATGGCTGTCCGCCGCGGTGAGGATGGTGGCGGTTATGTCACCCTGCGCCTTGGCACCCAGCGAGTGTACCTTGCCGTCGCCCAATTGGAGCACATCCCGGGTGTCTGGCTCCACCTGCACCTCAATCATATCAATGGGGATCAGGCATTGGTTGTTCAGCCGTAAGGTATAAGTGATAAA
>JAJFVI010000214.1 GCA_021371895.1 Eubacteriales bacterium
GCCCGCCCCCACGATGACGCATTCCTGATCGACAATGTTCCGCCCAGTCACCTTCAGCGCATTGAGCATGGCTGCGGTGGTCACAACAGCGGTGCCATGCTGGTCGTCATGAAAAATGGGAATATCGCAGAGCTTCTTTAGTTTTTCCTCAATCTCAAAGCAACGGGGCGCGGAAATATCCTCCAGGTTAACGCCGCCGAGGCTGCCGCTGATCAAGTAAACCGTGCGCACGATATCGTCCACTTCTTTGGATTTGATGCACAGCGGGATCGCGTCTACATTGCCAAACGCCTTGAAGAGCACGCACTTGCCTTCCATTACCGGCATGCCCGCCTCTGGGCCGATATCCCCAAGGCCAAGCACTGCCGTGCCGTCCGTTATCACGGCGACGGTGTTCCAGCGGCGCGTAAGTTCATAGCTCTTGGAAATGTCCTTTTGTATTTCCAAACAGGGTTCGGCTACGCCTGGGGTATAGGCGAGGGAAAGATCCTCTTTGGTTTTCACCGGTACGGTTGTCACAACCTCAATTTTGCCCTTCCACTCGTAATGTTTGCGCAGGCTCTCCGCTCGATAATCCATCAATAAGTCCTCCGTTGCATAGCGTTCATAGGCACATCTTATCATCAAAGAAAAGGGGGTGCAAGGGATTTGGCAAAGGTTTATAATAAACCGTTTCAGCATCGAGCACGGTTTATTTTAAGCCATTGCCTGCGCCTGTAAACATCAGCACCGACTGCTGTGATACAGCGCCAGCGTTTCTTCCTCGGCAGGCGCGGCTTCAAACACACCCAGACGCTGTACGGAAATGGATGCCGCGCAGTTTGCGTATTGCACGGCTTCCTTCAGCGGGTAGCCCTTGGAAAGCGCCGCAAGGAAGGAGCCTGAAAAAACGTCTCCCGCACCGGTGGTATCCTTGGCATCAACAATCCTGGCGGGCACAAAAGCTTTTTCATCCGCCGTCACGATCACTGTGCCTTTTGCCCCCAGTGTAATGATTGCGGTCTTCACTCCCCGCCCGATCAGAATATCGCCAGCGCGGTAGGCCTCCTCCGGCGTTGTGATATGCACGCCTGTCAGTATCTCGGCCTCGTGCTCATTGGGCTTGATGATGTCGATCGCGGGATACACCTCCATCGGCAGCGCGGCAGCGGGCGCAGGATCCAGCAGCGTTTTCACACCTTCTGCGTGCAAACGGATCATTGCCTCGCACATCTGCCCCACATCACATTCCAACTGGAAGCCGACCATAAACACGTTTTTTGTCGTTTTTACCTCGCTGACAATTTCCTCTGCCGTCAGCGTCAGGTTCGCACCGGGCACCACCATGATGGAGTTGTTACCCGCTCCATCCACAAAAATCAGAGCTACACCCGTATGCGCATCGTCCACACGGCGTATACTCTCGCCCTCCAGACCCCCGTATTGCTTGAGTAGCTTGACCGCATCATCGCCGTAGGAATCCTTACCCAGCTTACACAAAAAACTGACATCCGCGCCTTGCAGGCTGGCGGCGACTGCCTGATTGGCGCCCTTGCCTCCCGGGCCGGTAAAGAAGGTATCGCCAAGATAGGTTTCACCCACGCCGGGGATAACCGGGCCTTTTGCTACAATTACACCGTTATAGCTGCCTGCGATGATGATCTTCGGATTCATGCGGTATTGTCCTTTCGGATG
This sequence comes from Eubacteriales bacterium, assembly GCA_021371895.1. Classification (GTDB taxonomy): domain Bacteria; phylum Bacillota; class Clostridia; order Christensenellales; family Aristaeellaceae; genus CAXXOK01. The sequence goes on from JAJFVI010000214.1 coordinate 1,675, forward strand.
TATGATTTGGGTTTGCTAACAAATTTGATCCTCCGTCAGGAAGGCTGCACCAACCATAGGGGCTTCACTCCCAAGTGCAGCCTGAAGCACCTGCAATCGATCGCTTTTTGCCCACGGAGGATAGGCGTACGTTCGGATTTTCTCCTCCAATGGATCAATCAACAGCGCTTTATGGGCAGATACGCCGCCCGAGATTACAACCGTATCCACCGCCAGCAGGTCGATGGCGAGCGAAAGCCCGTAAGCCAGCTTGTCCACGCACTCCGCGATGAGTGCCAGCGCGTCTCTTTCTCCTGCATACGCAAGGGTAAACACCGACTCCGTTTTAGGCGGTAAACCTCGTAGCTTTTCAGGAAAGCGTTCCATCGCTTGCGTAAAAATCGCCGTACCGCTTACGTAGCGCTCCAGGCAGCCACGTCGACCGCAGGAACAGGGCCTGCCTTCAAAAACAATCGGTACATGCCCCAGCTCACCTGCCGTGCCCAGCGCACCGCCAAAAACCTGTCCGTTCAGGATTACGCCACACCCGATCCCTGTGCCGACGGTCACACAAAGCATATTAGGCGTCTGCTTCTTCCTGCCAAATTCATACTCGGCATAGGCAGCCGCCCAACTGTCCTGCATAATGAAAGGGCGAATGCCAAGCTGCCGTTCAAACATATCCGCCATGGGAAGCTGTACCGCTCCAAACAAATTGGGGCAATAACGCACGATGCCTTTCTTCCAGTCCGCTGTTCCAGGAACGCCCACACCAAAGCCTTCGATTTGCGAAGGCACAACACCGCTCTGCGTCAGAAGCGTATGGAACGCGCCGCAAATGCTTTTTACAAAGGCATCAGTCCCCTCGGTAAGCGAGGGAGTGGGAATGACGTTTGATTGCAGGATCCTACCATCACCTGTCAACAGCCCCAGCTCGACCTTGGTGCCCCCGATATCGATTCCTACCCGGTATCTCGTCATGTTGCATTCCTCGTTTTACAGGCGCATCACCCAAGTGTGTTCAACGGGTATGTCGCGTTATTGGGTATGCCGAATATAAAGTCCGCCGCGCATCATACCGCCCGTTTCCCGGCGGATCACTTGACAAAACAGCGAACGTCCGGTTATTTGTGCTTTTCTATTTGCAGCAACCCTCTCGGGCAAATTGCCTTTTATAGCCTAAAGAAAAGCCCGATTGATTACAGTCGATTCTCAACGCCTGAATGACAGCATCTCCTTATTCGTAATCTCTTTGCTCTTTTTTGATACGCATTTTTGGCTGCGTAACCGTTTACATTCGTGTTTTAATATATTATACATCACATGGAGGGGCTTGTCAATGTATCTTGTCTGTGTTAAGCTAAGAAAAACTGATTTGGTGGAGATGCATATGGCAGTATACGAAGCGACGGAAATCAGCCTGGATGTGCTAAAGGGACTGCCGGAAATCGACCGCGAAGGGATTCAGATCGGAAGAGC
>JAJFVI010000244.1 GCA_021371895.1 Eubacteriales bacterium
GCACCTCGCACAGCGTCCGGTAATGCCCGCCGGGGATCGCCATCAGCTCCTCGTGCGTGCCGGATTCCACAATGTGATTGTCCTGCACCACCATAATCCGATCCGCCCGGCGGATGGTGGAAAGCCGGTGCGCAATCACAAAGCTGGTGCGGTTTTGTAAAAGCACATCCAGCGCCTGCTGTATCAGCAGTTCCGTATGCGTGTCGATAGAGGAAGTGGCCTCGTCTAAAATCAGCACCCGCGGGTCGTTGAGCAGCGCGCGCGCAAAGGAGATCAGCTGCTTTTGCCCCGTGGAGAGGCTGGAACCGCGCTCGTTGACCTCGGTGTGGTAGCCGCGCTTCAGGCTCATAATAAAGTCGTGTACGCGCACCGCCTTGCACACCTCCACGACCTCTTCCTCCGTGGCGTCCAGCCGCCCGTAGCGGATATTATCCAGTATAGTGCCGCTGAAAATAAAGCTGTCCTGCAGCATCACCGACATCTGCCTGCGAAGGGACTGCAGTTTCACGTTCCGCACGTCGTAACCGTCAATGCGCAGGGCGCCGCCGGTAACATCGTAAAAGCGGCTGATCAGGCTTACGACGGTGCTTTTTCCGGCGCCTGTGGGGCCGACCAGCGCGATGGTCTGCCCCGGCTGCACGGTAAAGCTTACGTCGCTTAGCACCGGCTGGCCCGGATCGTAGCCAAAGCTGACGTGGTCAAACTCGATTTTGCCCTCGATGGGAGGCAGCTCCGGCATATCGTCCCGGGGATCAAACACCAGCGGCGGAGTATCCATAATCTCGAAAATACGCTCCACCGAGGCCATGGCCGCCAGAATGCTGTTGTAGAAGTTGGACAGGTTGTTGATCGGTTCCCAAAACCGCCCCAGGTACCACAGGATGGCCACCAGGTCGGCAAGCGTCAGGCCGCCGATGCTGCCCGCCGGGCCCATGAACATTACGCCGGCGATGTACACGCCCGCCGTGCCCACGGCGCTGAGGGTGTCGATGTAGGGCCAGAACAGGTTGTTGATGCCTACGGCGGAAAGCCAGCTCTTTTGAATATCCGCGTTGGTTTCATCGAAAATTTCTTTATTCATCTTTTCGCGCACGAAGGTCTGGGTAACGCGCATGCCGGCAAGGCTCTCATGCAGGTAGCCGTTCATGGTGCTGGTTTTGGCGCGTACCACCTGCCACGCCTTGCGCATCCGGGTTTTTAGCGACAGGATAATGACCACCAGCACTGTCAGCGAACACAGCGCCACCAGCGACAGTTTCCAGTGGATAAAGAACATGATGCTCACCAGCAGCACCAGCGTCAGGCAATCCACCAGCACGTTGATGATACCGCCGGTAAACAGGTCGTTTAAGCTGTTGACGTCGTTAATCACACGCACCATGATTTTACCCGCCGAGCGGCTGTCGAAAAACGGCAGCGACAGCGACTGGATATGGTCGAACAGATCCTGCCGCAGGGCGGCGATGGCCCGGCGGCCTGCGACATCCATTGTGCGCACGCGCAGGCGCAGGCACACCCCGCCGACCACCACCGAAGCCACCATCCCCAGAAACACAAGCGGGATACGGCTGTAATCCCCCGCGGAGAGCATGCCCACCGCGCGGCTTAGCAGGTAGGGGTTTAAAAGCGACGCGGCCGAAGCGATCACCATCAGCCCAAGGGCGAGTACCATCTGCTTTTTGTAGGGTTTCAGGTAGGCCAGCATCCGCAGAAACATCCCTTTGTCAAACGGCGCTTCCATCACTTCATCGTCTAAATTGCGAAGGCGTGCCACTATTCGTCACCCGCCTTGCGGACGCTCTCGAAATCACGCGTCTGATCGTGGTACAGGGCGGCGTACACGCCATTTCGCGCCAGCAGCTCCCGGTGCGTGCCGCGTTCCGCGATGCGCCCATCCTGCAGCATGATAATCTGATCCGCCTTGCGCACCGAGGAAATGCGGTGGGCGATGATAAACGTGGTGCGGCCCTTGAGCACCCGCGCCAGCGCCTGCTGGATTTCGGCTTCGGTTTCCATATCCACGGCGGAGGTGGCGTCGTCCAGCACCAGAATGGAAGGGTCGTACAGGATGGCGCGCGCCAGCGCCACACGCTGCTTCTGCCCGCCGGAAAGGCCCATGCCGCGCTCGCCGACCACGGTATCGTACCCCTGCGGGGTTTGCGCAATAAACTCCTCCGCCTGCGCGGCGCGCGCGGCAGCCTCCACCTGTGCTTGGGTTGCCTCCGGGCGGCCGAAGCGGATGTTGTTAAAGATGGTTTCGCTAAACAGGAAGGTCTCCTGCATCACCACGCCGATGCCGTCGCGCAGGCAATGCATATCCTGTTCGCGCACATCCACGCCGTCCACCAGCAGGCTTCCGCCAGCCACGTCGTAATAGCGCCCCAAAAGCGTCACCAGCGACGTTTTGCCCATGCCCGTAGCGCCCATCACGGCGACCACCTGCCCTGGCTCCACATGCAGGTCGATATCGTGCAGCACCGTCTTGTCGCCGTATTTGAAGGTCACATGGTCAAAATCCACGCGCCCTTCGCGCTTAATAGGAGTCTGCGGCTCCTGCGGGTTTTTAATCTGCGAGCCCAGATCCATATAGTAGATCAGTTTTTCGGAAGATACGACGCCGTTGGCGGTCATATTGACAAATGTGGCCACCTGACGCATGGGGGCGATGAGCATCCACACGAAGCCTGTCGCGCCTACCAGCGTGCCGATGTCCAGCATCCCCCGCCCCACCATGGCGGCGCCCGCCACCACCAGCACGGGGAGGGCAAGGTTGGCGATAGTATCCAGCAGCGGAAAGTAAGTGCTCCAGAGCCTTGTTACCCGCAGGTTGTTGTTGAGCACCAGTTGGTTATCCTTTTCAAAGCACTGTTTTTCATACTCTTCACGGGCAAAGGCTTTTACCACGCGCACGCCGGAAATGTTTTCCTGCGTGCGCGTGTTCAGCACGGCGTTCTGCTCGCGCACGGCGATGTGCGCCGGGCGAATATGGTGGTGCAGCCGCCATGCCACCACGGCGATGGCCGGGCAGAAACACACCATGATCAGCGTCAGCCGCCAGGACATAAGGCTCATGCCCACCAGCGACAGCACAAACATTAAAGAGCTTTCAATAACGCCCACCACGCCGTTGACGATCAGCACACGCACGCCCTCGATATCGCCTGTCATACGGCTCATGATCTCGCCGATGTGGTGGGTATCGAAAAAGGAATAGGAAAGCTCCTGCATATGGCCGTAAAGGCCAGTGCGCAGGTCGTACACCACACTTTGGGACACGTTTTCAATCAGCATGCCGCGCTTGTACATCATCACGCTGCGCACGGCGGTCATCCCGATCAGCGCCGCGCACAGCTTAAGTAGAAGCGGCATGTTGCGGTTGGGCAGCACATCGTTCACCACAGCCTGGGTGATGTAGGGTACGACCATGCGCAGCGCCGTCATAAGCGTCAGCAGCACAATGCAGGTGATCAGCTTTCGCCGATAAGGTTTCAACCATTGGAAAATCCGACGGTACGTATCCATACTTCCTCCGGGGAACAGGCTTACGCAGCACTGTTTCGTAGGGATACGTTACACCAATTCGAGACGGATGTAAAGGGGGCGCAGCCGGCATGATGCAGCCTGCTGGAATCCTGCGAAAAATCGAAAATCGTCTATCGTATACGTTTGCGCCTATTGGCCGCTAAACATTTTATGCCTGCTTGAATGAGAGCACGGAAAAACCGCCATTTCAGGCGGCTTTTTCTTGAAGGAGCCTCACTGCTCGGAAACCATTGCCTTTCATGGGTGAGCTCAGTCTTGCTTGTTGCAACTCTTGCGTCTTTTTCGAGAGAGCGCCAGCCCCCCAAAGCCGCTGATGATCGCCATATAATACCCGAAATTGTACCAGAAGCCTACGTTGTTGACCTCATAGATGCTGATGTGCCTGTTGAACAGCGAGATCACCAGCGTAACAGGTGCGATCCAGCCGTGCCACACGCCGGAGAAGAACCCTGCCGGATGTTCCACCGAGTTTGCACCATCGCCCGGCGCACAGGCGGTCAGCAACACCATCAGTATGATCAGCAGTCCGATCAACAGAATCTTTTTATTTTTCATAAGCCATTTCTCCTCCTTTCCATGCTGTTTGTTTTGTTTGCTTCTCCGTCTGATCTTTCGCCTGCTTATGCTTTCCTGGTTACAATCCACTTTCCGATTACGTATTCCCATAGCGTCCGCCGGTCGGGCGCGGTGTACGCCGAGCCGTCGCGCTGGCGTTTTACCTGTATCCGCATGATCGATAGCAATAAGACCGAGGTTTGGGTGTCTCCCGAAAAGCAGTTCAATTTGGATGAGAATAACCAAGGCTGATGATAGCCCATAAGCCGAATGATTCCTGCCAAATTCGGCTGGTGGACGGTATGCTGGTGCGCTAAGCGGACAGTACGCATTATAGTTATTTCGCCGTAGTTCCAGCTATTCCCTTCCATCCTCCAGCAACATGAACCAATGAGTATTTAAAGCATTCTTCCCGCAGGCTCACACCCACAGATTCGATGTGGTCATTGTTCGTTGGTGTACCATATCTTGAGAACTGCTAACCAATCATTCGCTCGTGCGTCCAGGCATCCAGTGCTCGAGAGATAAACACCGAACCATTATCCGCCTTGATGTTCTTGGAGTTCCACACTCTTTGGAAACATGCTTGAGAATCTCACAGGCCTCCTCCCCCTCGATGGCCATATCCGCATAGGTTGCCAGGCACTCTCTTGTGAACGAGACGATCGGCGTCAGCGCTCTGAAGTTCTTGCCCTTGTAGAGATGGTCGGAGACGAAATCAATGCCCCGGTATTCGCGTAGCCCATTTCATTTTCCACCTGAATCGCAAGTACCGTATGCGTTTGTTCGTCGTATTCGTGTGAAAGCTACATCAGTTGGGCAAAAGCGAGGCAATCCCGTTCCAGCGTCGCGGTGCAATGCGGCGACAGCGATGCCCCCGGCGCACCGTCAAGCCCGCTCGCCACCCAATAGCATTCCGGCGCTGTTTTGATATATTCAGGCGTATAATTCGGATGGCCGTTTTTACTGGTTCCAAACCAGAGAATGATGAAGTGCAGCTTTGCCTCTCGCGCCTGATCGATCCGTTTACCAACGGAATCCAGTCGGTATACGCTCTGTTGTGGTTCAATTTCGTACCCGTAAACCGGCGCTTCCAGCGTATTGGCATGGTAATGCCCGGTTGCCGTAATGGCTTTCGCCATCATTTCCGTACCGGTGGAGGAATTGTGTGCCAGCACGCCGACGATATAGACCGGCTTGCCTTCACCGTCAATCCGTTCATGGTCCCAACGCCTCTTCGCAGGCATGCGTCAGGGTTCCCTGTGGTGATTTTTCCGTAATATCCAGCGTATCGCCATCGGCATCCAGTTATCGTTGTCGGGGTAAAGTTGTTCCTCCCCCTGCGCGGTTGTCCGGTCACAAAGAGAAAGGCCGTGGCCGCCTTTTTCGTACAAATGCATTTCAAACGGAACGTTGTTGGCTCGCAGCGCCGTGGCGAACATCAGTACGTTTTCCACCGGTACGGCGTTATCCTCGACAGTGTGCCATAAAAAGGCAGGTACTGTTTGCGTGTTCACGCGCTTTTCCAGTGAGAGCGCCTCCCTCGCCTCCGAGGATGCCGCGCTGCCTAAAAGACAGTCCCGCGAACCTTCGTGGGTGTACCGGCCCATGGTGATGACGGGGTAGCATAGGATCATCCCATCGGGCCGCCAGTCCTTGCTATTCCCGTCGTCAAGCGCACGGGCGAAAATCGGCTCGTCCCACAGAGT
>JAJFVI010000254.1 GCA_021371895.1 Eubacteriales bacterium
TTACGGTCTGGGGCCCGTCGATCAGCTCGCAGAGGATTTGCAGCCGGTTTTCGTTCGCCAGCACCCTGAGCACGGTAGCGACCTGTTTGGCTTCTCCCTGCATGGTTTGTGCCCTCCTCCAGGTTGCGTCCGGGCGGCGGCGCTTTGTGCGCCGTGTGGAATAGACGCGCGCCGTTCCAATTAAATTAGCATATTCTAATATACTCATATTTCGGCGATTGTCAATCATTTTTATTATTTTGTTGCCAATTGCCCGTCGGGACGCTGTGAGAGAGCACAGTTACATATAGCCTGACATTTACGCGCAGGGGGTTCTTACGATTTGTAACAGGAGTTTGGCTGGGAGTGCAGAATATACTATAGCAAGAAAGCGCATTTGGAATCGCGCAGTAAAGGAGGCTGGGTTTTGAGCACGCTAAGGGAAGACACGCAATGCGTGATCGAAGCGGCGCTGGCGGCCGCCCAGCCGAAATACGCGGTTACACGCGCGCTTGGCAACCTTTCGTTCGGCTCCGGCCGGCTGCGCGTGCTGGCCATCGGCAAAGCGGCCTGGGGCATGGCGCAGGCTGCTTACGGTGTGCTGGGGGACCGCATTGAGCAGGGGATGGTGATTACCCAGTACGGTTACGCCCAGGGCAAGTTACCCCGCTTTTCCATCCGGGAGGCTGGTCACCCGGTACCCGACCTGAATAGTGTACACGCTTCGGAGGCGGCGATCGCCATGGTGCAGGGACTGGAAGCAGCGGACACGGTGCTTATGCTTATTTCCGGCGGCGGCTCCGCCCTATTTGAGAAGCCGCTGATCCCGCTGCCGCTGTACGCTACCACCACCGAAGCGCTTTTCCATTGCGGCGCGGACATCACGGAGATCAACATCATCCGCCGCAGGCTCTCTGCGGTGAAAGGCGGTCGCTTTGCCACGCTGTGCGCCCCCGCGCGTGTGGTGGGCCTGCTGTTATCCGATGTTCTGGGCGATGCGCCGGAGACTGTCGCTTCCGGCCCCATCTCGCCCGACCCCGTAACCTCCGCCGAGGCGGAGCGAACGCTGATCCGCCTCTTCCCGGACGCGCCGGAACTGCTCCACGCGCTGATGCGGCGCGAAACACCCAAAATGCTGCCCAACGCCGAAACGCATATGATCGGCAACCTGCAATTGCTGGTGCGTTCCGCTGCGCGCGCTCTTCGCAGGCTGGGTTACGATACCATGGTGCTAACCGACCGGCTGCATTGTGAGGCCCGGGAGGCCGGGCGATTTTTAAGTTCCATCGCGCTCAGCCATCAGGGGGAAACGCGGTCGATTGCCTATCTAGTGGGTGGCGAAACGGTAGTGTACCTGAACGGCACAGGCCTGGGAGGGCGCAATCAGGAGCTGGCGCTGGCCGCAGCCCCTGCGTTGGATGGCCTGCGGGATACGGCCCTGTTCAGCTTCAGCAGCGACGGTATCGACGGCCCCACCAACGCCGCAGGTGGGTATGTGGATCAGCGTTCTGCGGGAAAGCTGCGCAAGGCGCAGGTAGATATTAACGCGGCGCTGGACAACAACGACAGCTATCACGCCTTGCAGGCCTGCGACGGACTGCTGATTACCGGCCCCACGGGCACTAACCTGAACGACATCGCCGCTGTGATGATCCGCCGCTGAGCACAAAAACCGAGCTTTCGTTTAACAGGCTCATTCTGAGCCTGTCAAAAAAGTGGCGTAGCCACTTTTTTGAGTTTCGGGTATTGTTTACGGCAAAGCCGCAAACGCCCCGCCCACCCGGCGCCGAAGGGAAGTAGGTGCGCAGTGCGCACTTCGCCGAAGGCGAAAACGACCCGCAGACGAGGAGCGAAGCGAGCCGGCAAACGAAAGTGCAGCCGGCGATGACTGAGCGACTGGAAAAGCCGGGTAATACGAATAAAGTCGGAGGGTTGCAACCCTCCGACACCTCCCGTGGAATTGTGTTCTTTGACATCCTGAGCGGAGCCGGTATCCCCATGGAAGCTGGCTCCGGCCGTTTATGCTTTTTATGGATGGCGTTTGCTTCCCCCGGTTTGCCGGGCAGGCACGGCTCCTCGTTTATCTACAGGGTGTGGGGTTTATCCGCATCCACAGGTTACAGGGTGATCCTGAACGGCGCCAGCGGCAGCCCATTTTCACCATATACGTTCACGACGCCGTAATTCACCCACGCATAGCGCGCCGTCAGCGGTTCTCCTGCTCCTTCGGCCCATAGGCGTAGCGAAGTGCCTGTTACGCGCGCTTTTGCGGGTCTGAACACGCCTGTTTCGTCCCCAATTTCGAACAGGGCGGGTTCACCCTCGGCCTTCACCGCGGAGGAGAGCGATACCACCAGCTCCTCCCCGTCCCGGTACATCGCCACGGCCCGCGGGCTTTCCGCTTCCCCCGTCCGGCCGTACACCACGCGCAGCGCCTGATGGTACAACCGTTCCCCCACGGTCTTTTTATCGGTCGGGTGGATGTTGTCCAGCTCGCCCCCGTCGATCATCACAGCCATCCCGGTATGGCGAATCGATTGGTATGTTTGCTCCTGCGCCTCGCGCAGCACCGCCCATTGCCGATCGTCCCGCTGGGTACTATCCATGTACATGGGCAGCTGCACGAACAGGAACGGCAGCGTTTCGTCGTAATATAGCCGTCGCCAGCAGAGAATCAGCGAACTCAACAGCGCCCGGTACAACCCGGCGTGCTTGGCATCTTCCTCGCCCTGATAATACAGAAAGCCGGTCAGCGTATAGGGTGCGACCCGCTTGACCATCGTTTCCACAAGCCCTGCGGGCCGAAATCCACTTTTGCGGCTGGGCGGCGGCCCCCACGGGCACGGGCCGACGCGATGCGTGATCTCCGTCCAACTCATGGCCGGGTGCTCGGCGCGCAACACCTCGATATGCTTGTTCCATTTGTCCACCGCCTCGTCATGCACCAGCACGTCCGCTTCGCACTCCGCCTGGGTCTTGGCGGCGATGGCAGCGCTGAATGCCGTCCATAGTGCCCTGCCTTCCACGGTGCTTTGCAGCGCCGCCTCGGTGAGCCAGCAGACCGCCGATGTACCGCCCCAATAGCAATCGATCACCCCAACGGGCACGCCCAGCTCCGCTTGCAGACGCGCAGCAAAGTGGAACGCCACCGCGCTCATATCCCCGCATGTGCCTGGCGCAACCGCGCGCCAGCACGCCTGCCGCTCGGCCGCAAGCGCCTGCTCGTCCAGCCAGGGCAGCTTGGGAACGTTGTAATAGCGGATCAGCGGATAATCCGCCTCAGCGGTCAGGCGCGCGCCGTCATCCGCATTCTTAAGCTCCAGTTCCATATTGCTCTGTCCGCCCGCCAGGTATACCTCTCCAAAAAGAACGTCGGTATACGTAAACGTCGTTTCCCCGTCCGTGATGTTCAGCGTGTGGGGCCCGCCTGCCGGCATGGGCGGCAGCCGGAGCTGGAAGCGCCCCTCCCGCGCTGTTGCGGCAACCGAACGGCCCTCCAACGCCGCGGTGATCCGTTTGCCCTCCTCCGCCTCGCCAAATAGAACAACGGGGCGATCACGGCGCAGCACCATATGATCGCCGAATACCGCCGCCGGACGCAGTGCCGTACTCATTTGTTTTCGCTCTCCATCCAAAATAAATTTTCCCGGATCAGCTCGCAGCGCTGCGCTACGCAATCGGCCGAACGCAGCGGATCGGCAGGCGTATGAAAAGTGTAATCCGTTAGCCTCTCCAGGTCGGTATGGGCCACGTACAGGCGCGTGTCACTCGCCGCATAGTAAATGTATACATCCCCGGCGTCGTTGACCGCCGCGCCGTTGGTGAACAGGACATTGCCAACATCCCCCACACGCTCTTGCCCCAGCGGGCCCATGAACATCCCGCCCGGCTCGGCAATCACGCGGGACGGATCCTCCAGCGCGGTCGCAAACACGTACAGCACATACCGTAGCCCCGCCGCAGTGTTACGCACGCCGTGGGCGATGTGGATCCACCCGCGCGGGGTTTGAATAGGCACGGCGCCCGCGCCGTTTTTTGCCTCGGTAACCGTATGGTAGCGGCGCGGGGAAATAATCTTCTCCTCGTCGATCACCGCACGGGTCATATCCTCGCACAGTCCGAAGCCGATACCTCCGCCCGAACCCGTTTGGATAAACCCGTCCATAGGCCGCGTATAAAAGGCGTAACGCCCGTCTACAAATGCGGGGTGCAGCACAACGTTGCGCTGCTGGGGCGAGTGCAGGGTATTTAGGTTGGGGAGCCGTTCCCACGTTTTCAGGTCGTGCGTACGCGCGATGCCCGCCGCGGCGACCGCCGCCGTGGGATCCGGGTTGCCGGGTTCTTTCCTTTCGGAGCAGAACACGCCGTAAATCCAGCCGTCCTCATGCAAGGTCAGGCGCATATCGTAGACGTTGGTTTCTTCCTCCTCCCCCGCGGGCAGCCGCAAGGGATAATCCCAATAGCGAAAGCCCTCCGTGGGGCGGTTACTCTCCGCTACGGCGAAGAAGCTTTTACGATCCGCGCCTTCCACACGCGCCACCAGATAGTATTTGCCGTTCAGATAGAGCGCGCCGCTGTTGAACGCGCCATTTACACCCAACCGCTGCATCATGTACGGGTTGGTATCGGGGTTTACATCGTACATCCAAAACGGAGGAGTGTGCTCACGGGTGAGTACGGGATAGCGGTAGCGTTCCAGCAGACCGTTGTAAAACCGGGGGTTAATTTCGTTGGGCCGCCGAACGAGTACCTCGTACTCGGTCATCAGTTCGGCGTAGGTTTTGGTTTTCATCACGCTTGCAGTTCTCCTTCGTTTTCAGCGCACACCCGGCTCCGCATCGGCTGGGGTGAGCGCGCTGTGGGCTTTGATGTATTCCACCGCGAGCTGCACGGTGGTGAAGGCCAGGCATACGCAGGTATCCGCAGCGCCGTAGTACAGCGCGATGCGGCCGGTATCCACATCCTGCAGGGTGGCGCAGGGGAAGCACACGTTGGGCACGAAGCCGCGCTCTTCATAAGCTTCCTCCGGCGTAAGCAGGAAGTTGCGACAGCGGTACTTTACGCGGTTGGGCTCATCCCTGTCCAGTATCGCGCCGCCGATGGAATACACAAAGCCGTTGCAGGTGCTGGCCACGCCGTGATAGAACATAAGCCAGCCCTCGCTGGTCTCGATCGGCGCGGCGCCGCCCCCGATTTTCACGCTTTCCCACCACGCAGTTCCCTTGCCCATCACGTGGCGGTGCCTGCCCCAATAAACCATATCCGGGCTTTCGGAAAGGAAGATGTCGCCAAAAGGGGTATGCCCGCTGTCGCTGGGGCGGCTTAGGAGCCTGTACGTCCCCTCGATCTTGCGCGGAAAGAGCACGGCGTTGCGGTTGAAGGGTAGAAAAGGGTTTTCAACGCGTGTGAAGGTTTGAAAATCCCTGGTCTTGGCAACGCCGATAGCGGCGCCGTAAAAATCGGTGCACCAGAGGATGTAATACGTATCCTCCACCTTCACCATCCGGGGATCGTACGCGTATCCGGGCATAAAGGGACGGCCATCCTCATCCGTAAAGGGGATCGGATTGGGTTCGATCGTCCACGCAACACCGTCGTCGCTGCGCCCCAGGTAGATCTGTGGTACGCCGTCTACCTGTTCACCGCGCAGCACCCCGATAAACCCTTCTCCCCAGGGCACGACCGCGCTGTTAAACACGCGCGCCACGCCGGGGACTGGGTTGCGGCCGATGACCGGATTGCCGCTGTAACGCCACAGCGGCGCGTGATGCGGATCATTCCGGGGGCGTTCCTCCCAGGGGATGCCGGGCAAGCTGCCGCCCGTGAGAATGGCGATAGGTTGGTCCATACGTTTTCTCCTTTATCGATGAAAATTCAACATTTCCCGCTTTCCGCCGCCAACTGGCCTTCCCCGGCCGGGTGCAGGTCACGCACGCTTTCCCGGTAGACCATACGCCCGCCCGTTACCACGCGCCCCTTACGGTCGGCGCGGCCCTGCATTTTTGCGATAATCATCTCCGCGGCTTCGCGCGCCATCGTATCCTGATCAACGGCGAAGGTGGTAAGCGTGGGCTTGGTGGCGGGCTCATCCACATAATCGTCGAAACCGACGACGGATACATCCTCCGGCACGCGAAGACCGCTGCTCTGCAGGAGGCGAATCAGCCGCACGGCCATCTGGTCACAGTTGCACACGAAGGCCGTGGGCAGGGGGGAGGGGAGCGGATGTTCCATATAAGCGCCGTGCTCGTCGCGGTCGGGCACGATCCACGCAGGGTCAATGGGAATGTCATGCTGAAGCATACTGCGGTAATATCCCAGATAACGATCCATAATGGAGCTTGTCGCCCGGATAGAGCCCACGAAGCCGATGCGCGTATGCCCCATGTGGATCAGGTGGCTGGTGAGCCGGTATCCGCCGTACAGACCATCGCTCACCACCGCGTCGGCATTGGAGCGTTCGTCGTAAAAATCCATGCAGATGTAGGGCACGTTCGTACCCACCGATTCCAGCATGTGTATGTAATCCCAGTTCACCTGCCCCAGAATCACCAGCCCGTTCACACGGCCCCCGCCAAGGATATCCGGGTAACGGCCGGTCAGTTCCTCTTCCTCGCTTAAAATCCCCAGAACTCCGTAGCAGCTGCGCTCGTTAAGTTGCTGCACCAGCTTTTTGCACATGGAAGCATAGAAGCTGTTGCCCTTCCCCATAAAGTGATCGGCAATCAAGATTCCCACGTCCCAGCGGGTCTCCCGCGCGGACTTGGGAACCAGATCGTAGCGGTAACCCAGTTCCTGCGCTTTACGCACAATCTGCTCCCGCATGGCTTCGCTCACGCCGCTGCGGCCGGCAAGCGCCTTGCTGACCGTCACGGCGCTTACGCCCAGCGCCCGGCCGATACCCCTCATGTTGACGTTCTGTTTCATGCCGCACCCTCCGTTACCTGGTCTGGTTGGGCTGCCGTGGCGCTTCGGGGAAGGTACAGGCGAGGGAGCCGCCTAAGCGAGCCAGCCGCACGCGTCGGCCTCCATGGCGTCCAGCGCCGCTTCCGCCTCCACAGCCGTTTTCCCCGGCGCAAAGAGATACACCTTCACCGTGGGTTCTGTGCCCGACGGGCGCACGATTGCCTTGCCCCACGCGTTTACGAAGGTCAGCACGTCGGCGGGGGGCAGGCCGTCCACCCCCGGCAGGTAATCCTTGCGTTGGATCAGCGGCTTGCCGGCGAGCGTTTCGGGCGGCTGCCCGCGAAGCCTTTTCATGCTCCGCCGCATCTCCGCCATAGGGTCGGCTCCCGCGAGTTCGAAGCTGAGCAGCCGCGTATCCAATCGGCCGAAGCGCGCATAAAGCGCGTCCAGCAGGCTGAGCAGCGTGCGGTCTTCCGCCACGGTCGCTTGCATCAGCTCGCACACCAGCACCGCCGCCAGCACGCCGTCTTTATCGCGCACATGAGTGCCGGCCAGATAGCCGCAGCTTTCCTCAAAGCCGAACACGAAGCGCTCGGCCTCCCCTTGCTTCTCCAGCCGCCCGATCTCCTCGCCGATGTACTTAAACCCTGTCAACGTTTCCCGGATCGTCGCGCCGTAGGCTTCGGCCACGGCAAAGGCGAGGTCGGTGGTGACGATGGTCTTGACCACCTCGGGCCTCGCAGGCAGAGTGCCCGCGTCCCGGCGCGCCTTGAGCACCGATTCCAGCAGCAGCAGCCCCACCTCGTTGCCGGTAAGGCGGAGATAATCGCCCTTTTCGTTTCGCACCGCCACACCGATGCGATCGCTGTCCGGGTCGGTGGCGAGCACCAGCCCGGCACCGTGCAGCCGTGCGGTTTCGATGGCCAGCACAAGCGTCGGCGCAAGCTCCGGGTTGGGCTTGGGGCAGGTGGGAAAATCTCCGTCCGGCGCGGCCTGCGCCTCCACCACCACCAGGGTCACGCCGCGCATTGCTTTTAGCGCCTTGCACACAGGCTCCAGCCCCGCGCCATTGAGCGGGGTATAGCACACCGTCACGGGTGTATCCGCGTCGGGATGCACACGGCAGTCCAGCGTACGCTGCAGATACTCCGTAAGAATTTCCGGCGGAACATCGGAGAGCAAGCCCGCCGCGCGCGCCTCCTGCTCGGTCAGCCACCGGAGGCTTGCGTAATCGCGCGCGTCGATGGCGCGAGTGATTTGGCTAGCCGCCTCGTCGGTAATCTGGCAGCCGTCCGGGCCGTAGATCTTATAGCCGTTGTATTCGGCAGGGTTGTGGCTGGCGGTAATCATCACGCCTGCGTCGGCGTGCAGCTGCCGCGTGGCGAAGGAGAGCACGGGAGTAGGCATCAGGCGATCGAACAGAAAGGCGCGAACACCGCCGGCGGCCAACACCCCCGCCGTGACCAGCGCGAAAGCCCGCGAGCCGTGGCGAGAATCGTACGCGATCACCGCGCTCCGGCCACCCGTAGCACACAGCACGTCCGCCAGCCCCGCCGTAGCCTTGGCAACGGTGTAGATATTCATGCGGTTGGTTCCAACGCCCAGTACGCCGCGCAGTCCCCCGGTGCCGAAGCTCAGTTCGCTTCCAAAGGCGCGCATAAGCTCGTTTTCATCCCCAAGCATCCCCTCCGCCGCGGCGCGCGTCGCCACGTCGAAACGCGGCAGGGTCGCCCAGGCGGTCGCCCGCTCCTGCGCCGTCATGCGTTTCATCCTTTCCAAGCCCGTCCCTACAGCCTTTCCACGAGTTCCATGCACATGCGGCCGTTGTGGTAAGGGCATTTCCACGGCTCCACGATGGGTCTGGGGCAGGGGGTTCCTTCGGCGTCGAGGCACCAGTACCACTCCCCGCCCTCGCGAGGATCCGCAAGGCGGGTCCGGATGTAGCGCCACTCGGCCTGCATGGCTTCCAGCCATTCCGCTTCTCCGGTTTTTTGCCACAGGTTGGCCAGCCCAACCATCGTTTCCGCCTGCACCCACCAGACGCGCGTATCGTCGTCCTCGTCTTCCACACGCTCGTTGAGCAGGCTTCCATCCCGGAAGGCGCGCTTGAGCACGTCGCGCGCAAGTTCCGTCGTTAAGCGTTCCGTTTCAGCACGCTCTTCGGGCGTTTGCGCCACGCGTGCCGCCAGATCAATCAACCAAGAAGCTTCGATGTCGTGACCGTAGCTCTGCATATCGAAAAGCGAGCGCATCCCGCTATCAAAAAAAACTTCCAGACGGTTTGCTTCCCGATTATACACCTTCAACCTCAACATCAGCAAGAGCGCGCGCAAGCTGCTCAGCACCCGCGGGTCGCGGCCGACCTCATAAAGCAGCGTATAGGCTTCCAGCAGATGCAAAAGGGTATTCATTGTCTTTTGGGCGATAACGCCCCGGCCCGTCAGCTTGGGGTTGTCGCTGAGCTTACCGTTGATTTCCGGGTGGAAAACGCGGTCGAATGCCTCGCCGTAGCCGTTTTCATCCGCCATGCGGGTCTCGATAAGCGTATACAGCCCCATCGCTTTTTGCAGCGCCTCGGGATTGCCCGAGGCCTGCGCGTAGGCGGCAAGCCCGTACACCGCAAAAGCTTGGGCGTAGGTGTGCTTGGCGGTGTCCAGTGGCTTTCCGTCATAGGTAACGGCCCAGTACAACCCGCCGTATTCCGTATCCTCAAAGCGATCCATAAAGGCATAGGCATGCCGTGCCAGTTCCAGCAATGGTGGCTGTTTTAACATCTGATAGGCACGGGAGAAGAACCAGAGGATGCGGCTGTTGAGGATGCACCCCTTGGGCGCCGTTTCGTCCTTTTGCAGGTCGAACCCCACATAGCCTGTAAAGCCGCCGTTCGCCTCGTCCCTGAGTGCCGCCCAGAAAGGAATCAGCTTATTTTGCAGGTGTTCCCGCACTTCCTGTTTCAAGTCCATCCGTATCCGCCCTCTCCGCTGTTCGCGACCGCTTTGGTAAAGCTTACCCCTTCACCGCGCCGTTGGTCATACCGTTGTACACTTCCCTTTGGAAGATCAGGAAGATCACCAGAATCGGGAGGATACAAATCAGCACTCCTGCGCAGATCATCTCATACTGGCTCTTGGTCGGCCCCAGGTAGACATAGAGCGCGGTGGAGACAGTTTTAAACTTGTCCTTGCTTTGCAGGTATAAATTGGCGTTGTAATACTCGTTGTAAATCGAAACGCCCTTTAAGATCATACAGGTAACGATCGCGGGCTTCAACAGCGGAAGCAGAATTTTGAAGAATACGCCGTAATAAGTACATCCCTCCAGCACGGCGGATTCGTCCAACGATGTGGGGAGGTTCTCGAAATACTGTAAAAGGATATAAATGGAGATGACGTCCGTGCCCGTCTGCAGGATGATGTACCCCACCAGCGTATCCACCAGTTTCAGGTTGATCATGAGTTTGTAGATGGTTACCTGCATGGTGATGGTCGGCACCAGCGCCGCCAGCAGGAAGCCGTTACGGATGAGGTTGTTGCCCGGGAAATGGAAGCGGCTGAGCACGTAGGCAAGCATCGAACCCATGAGCACCGACAGGGTGATCACCACGACCATTACCAGAATCGACGTCGCAAAGCCCTGCCCGATGCCGCTCTCGTTCCAGAACTTCACAAAGTTGTCCAAGTTCCCCCAGTTCTGCGGCAGAGCGATCTTGCTGGAGGTCGCGAACTCCTCCCTGGTTTTAAACGCGCCGATCACGCAGGAAGCCACCGGCAGGATGCACACAAAAGACATGAACATCAGCGACAGGTGTTTGAAGAACTTCAGCACGCTGTTTTTAAAGGAGCGTTCCACCCCCATCTACGCCGCCTCCTTTGCCGAGCGACGCCCGGCTTTGGCAACGCCATCGGTGTTCGCATCACGGAAGGCATATTTGAAGATGATCTTCTGCACTATCGTCACTACCATGATGACCAATATCAGCACCACGGCCATAGCGGAGGCAAGCCCCACCTTGTGCAGCGTGTGCGCCATTTCGTGCATTTTAATAAAATAGGTCGCCGTTCCGTTGCCGCCCATGGAGGTGATGACGTAGGGCGGCTCGAACGCGCTCAGCGAACCTGTGATGGAGAGGATGACGTTTAATACCAGCACCGTGGAGATGCCGGGCAGAATGATATGCCTGAACTGCTGCCATTTGTTCGCGCCGTCGATGGAGGCGGCTTCGTATAGGTTCGAATCGATGCTCATGATAGCACCGGAGAAAAGCACCATGTTCTGTCCCATGTATTTCCACACCGACGTGCCCACCAGCGACCAGTTGTTGATGCTCTGGTCCCTCAGCCAATAGGGAAGGCTGTCCAGTGGCACGCCAAACAGGCCCAGCACAGAATCCAGCACGTAGCCGTGGGTGTAGAAAAACTTGAAGATAAAGCCGATGGCGATGCCGTTGATTAAAAACGGGAAAAACATCGCGCCCTTGTAAAAGCCCCCGGCTTTAGTTTTAAAGCTCAGCACCGTTGCGAAATACAGCGCAAGGATGATCTGCACCACCGCGCCCGCCATATAGTACAGGCTGATGCGGAAGGTGGCCAGCAGCTC
>JAJFVI010000273.1 GCA_021371895.1 Eubacteriales bacterium
AAGCATGCTCGAAGCGCAAATTGAAAAGCGGCTGGGCCATTTCAACCTCCGGGTTGATCTTGCGGCTGGCAACGAAACGCTGGCGCTGCTGGGCGCTTCCGGCGCGGGAAAGACCATGACGCTCAAATGTCTGGCAGGGCTCATGAAACCGGACAGAGGGCGCATCGTTGTGGACGGCAAGGTGTGGTTCGACAGCGAAAAGCATATCTTTGTGCCTCCGCAGGCACGCGGCGTGGGATTGTTGTTTCAGAATTATGCGCTCTTTCCCAATATGACGGTGCGGCAAAACCTGCTATGCGGCCTCCGGCGGGAAACGCCCCGCCGCGAACGCGAGGCGGCGGCGCAGCGGTTGATCGACCGCTTTCACCTCACAGGTCTGGAAAACCATCTGCCCGTTCAACTTTCCGGCGGGCAGCAACAGCGCGCGGCGCTGGCACGGTGCCTGGCGCGCAAGCCGAAACTGCTGTTGCTGGATGAGCCTTTCACCGCGTTGGATAACCACCTGCGCTGGCAACTGGAACAGGAACTGTCGGTGATGCTCGCCGGGTTTGACGGTACGGCGCTTTATGTGACGCACGATCGGGATGAAACGCGGCGGCTGTGTCAGAAGGTATGCGTGATGCACGCCGGGCGGACGCAAGACATGACAGACGTCGGACAGTGGTACCACAGCCCGGATACGCGCAGCGCGGCGCTGCTGGCCGGTTTTGAAAACGTGACGGACGTGATCGTGACGCAAGGAACGGCGAACATTGCCGATTGGGGGCTGTGCTTCCCATGCGGGGAAACCGCGACAGTCGCGGCGGCGTTCCGGGCAGAGGATACACGCTTCGCGCCCAATCAAGAGGGTTTCGCCATCTATTGTCGAATTGTACGCGCAACGGAGCAGGAGACCATTGCAATGCCGATCGACTGCCCGACTTGTATTATAAGAGCCGGAGCAAACTGCACGTTGCAGGCTGGTGACATAGCGTGGCTGTGTGTTGACCCGCAAATGATTGCATGGCTGAGACGGGAGGAATAGACATGTTTTCGGCGGCGGTGGTGACCGTAAGCGATCGTTCCTTCGCCGGTGAGCGGGAGGATACGGCAGGGCCGCGCGTGGCCGCACTTCTGCAAAGCGCCGGGTACGACGTACGTACGCGTATGCTTGTACCTGATGAACGGTCTATGATTGAACAGACCTTGTGCAGGCTTGCCGACGAAGAGGATATTGCGCTCGTTGTCACTACGGGCGGAACAGGCTTTTCTCTCCGGGACGTAACGCCGGAAGCGACGCTTGCAGTTTGCGAACGCCGCGCTGACGGTATCCCCGAAGCGATGCGGCATGCGTCCATGG
The DNA here is from genome assembly GCA_021371895.1 of Eubacteriales bacterium. Classification (GTDB taxonomy): domain Bacteria; phylum Bacillota; class Clostridia; order Christensenellales; family Aristaeellaceae; genus CAXXOK01. Next base: position 1,340 of record JAJFVI010000273.1, read on the forward strand.
CGATTACCCCACGCGCGATGTTATCCCGCGCCGTGGCAGGCATCCGCAACAGGACGCTGATCGTCAACCTGCCCGGCAACCCCCGGGCCGCCGAAGAAAATCTCGCGGCTGTCGTGGACACGCTGGAACACGGGCTGAACATGCTGCGCAGCGGACCTGCGGATTGCGCTGTGGAACACGACGCGGTTTCCAAAACATAACGAATAAAGCATGATGCACCTTTTCCTAACAGCGGCACAGGCAACCCCTGTTGTTACGGGTATGATATTACTTTTGTGCCTGACCGCTTACAAACGTTACTGCCGGGACGACGGGAAACCGTATGGGGAGTGAACCGAACCATGTTGGATACTTTCGGGCGCGAGGTGCGTATGCTTCGGCTGGCCGTTACTGAGGCGTGCGACCTGCGCTGCGAATACTGCATGCCACAAAACGGACTGCCCAACGAAGCAATGCCGATGTCCGGCAACGAGCTTGTCGCTATTGCCGAGGCGGCGTCGAAGTGCGGAATTAACAAAATACGTCTAACAGGCGGTGAACCGTTGCTGCGGCCCGATATTGTGGATATCTGTCGTCGGCTGAGCCACATCGAGGGTATCCGTACGCTTTGCCTCACCACCAACGGAACGCGGCTGCAAGCGCTGGCAGGGCAGCTGTATGCCGCAGGCGTTAAGCGTGTCAACCTCTCGCTGGATTCGCTCAACCCGGAACGCTATGCGCGACTCACCCGCTGCGGCAACCTTGCGGACGTTCTCGCCGGGCTGGAAGCGGCGATGGCCGCCGGGTTTGAGCGGGTGAAGGTTAACTGCGTGCTCATCGGCGGTATCAACGACGATGAAATTGCCGATTTTGTGGAACTCACCCGACACAAGCCGTTGGAGGTGCGTTTCATCGAGCTGATGCCGATGGGGGAATGCGCCGCATGGCCCAAGAAACGCTTTATCAGCGCCGAAACGGTGCTGGAACGCTGCCCGGAGCTGACGCCCATTCCGGGCGAAGGCGTGGCGCAGCGCTGCCGTCTGCCAAACGCCGTGGGTACGGTGGGGTTGATACGCCCCATGTCGCGCGCGTTTTGCGGGGATTGCGACCGGATTCGCGTCACGGCGGACGGCAAGCTGAAACCCTGTCTGCATTCCGTCGAAGAGCTGGATCTGCGCGGGTTACGCGGGCAGGCGCTTGTGCGGCGCATGGCGGAAGGAATCGGCGATAAGCCTGTATCGCACCATCTCAACGACACCGGTACCGACACCGAACGCCGCATGAGCCAGATCGGAGGCTGACATGGGGGATTTGACACATTTCAACGCCCAGCGCCGCGCCCGGATGGTGGACGTAACGGAGAAGGCGATCACCACGCGCAGCGCAACTGCGGAGGGTTTTGTGGCGATGCACGCTGAAACGCTCTCGCTGGTACAAAACGGCGCGATCCAAAAGGGAGACGTGCTGGCCGTGGCGCAAGTGGCGGGCATTCTGGCCGCTAAACGTACCCATGAGCTGGTACCCATGTGCCATCCTGTGGCGCTGACGGCAGTGGACTTAAGTTTTGAGTGCCAAAGCAATCCCTGTGGCGTGCATGTTCTTGCTTCGGCGCGCTGCAAGGGCGAAACGGGCGTGGAAATGGAAGCCCTCACGGCCTGCTCCGTGGCGGCGCTGACGATTTACGATATGTGCAAGGCTGTGCAGCGGGATATGGAGATAACGCATATCCGGCTGTTGAACAAAAGCGGCGGGAAGAGCGGCGTTTTCGTCCGCGACGCCGAATAACGGAAAGGACGACATGGCATTGGCAAAGGTCGTTAGCGTAAACATCAGCGTTAAGAAGGGACAGCCCAAGCACGCGGTTGATGAGATTCATCTCGCGCTGGGAGTTGGCATCGTGGGGGATGCGCACGCAGGCAACTGGCATAGGCAGATCAGCCTGCTTGCGGAGGAAAGCGTGGATTCCATGCGTGCGCTGGGGCTAAAGACGCTCAAGCCTGGTGCGTTCGCGGAGAACATCAACACCGAGGGGATAGAGCTAAAATCCCTGCCGGTGGGAACGCAGCTGACATTAGGGGATTGCCTGCTGGCGATCACGCAGATTGGCAAGGAATGCCACAACGACGGCTGCGCCATCCAGAAAGCGACGGGCCGCTGCGTAATGCCCACGGAGGGCATCTTCGCCATCGTGCTGCGCGGCGGTACGGTACGCAAGGGCGACGCAATTACCGTTGTTGAGAACGCGTAAGCTGTGAACGCGCTTAACCCTGCGCGAACGTGTGCCGCTGTGTGACAATCGTTTCCAGAGCGGATAGAGTTTGCACAATGTCTTCGTCCGTGTTGCCCATGCCGAGGGAGAACCGCACCGCGCCCTGCGGAAACGAACCGAGCGTACGATGCGCTGAGGGCGCGCAATGCAGCCCGCAGCGTGTGGCGATGCCAAACTCGCGCGCGAGGCGATCAGCCACCATGGCGTTATCCAACTCTGGAAAATCCAGCGCCACCACGGAAACGCGGCCTTCAACGCCTTGCTTGCCTAGGATGCGCGTGTTGGGCAGCCGCGACGCACCGTCCAACAGCGCGCCACAAAGGCGCATGGCTTCGGCCTGCAGGGCCTCCATACGCGGGGTTACATACGCCACCGCAGCCAGCAGGCCGTAGATACCGGGCAGGTTTTGCGTGCCGGCTTCAAACTTGTCGGGCAGTTCCGACGGCTGTGTTTCCATATTGCTCCGGCTGCCGGTGCCGCCCGCTACCAGCGGCTCCACCAACTGGGCGAAGGCGTGCAGCATGAGCACCGCACCAATGCCCTGCGGGCCTAACAGGCCCTTGTGACCGGGCACGACGATTGCGTCGGCGTTCCACTTTTCCCTATCTACGGACACATGCCCGGCCGTTTGGGACGCGTCCACCACAAAGGCGATGCCCCGCTCCCGGCAAAGCGCGCCGACAGCTTCAACGGGCAGAAGCGTGCCGCAGACGTTGGAGGCGTGCGTGAGGCAGACTAACCGGGTTTGCGGACGAATACGTGTGGACAGATCGCCTACGACTAACGAACCTTCGGAGTCGCAAGGAACTTTTTCAATGTAAAGACCCGGTATCTGGTTAAGTGGGCGCATGACCGCGTTGTGCTCCATGGAACTAACCAGCACATGGTCGCCGGATTTCAGATAACCCTTGAACACAAGGTTCAACCCCCAGGTTGCCCCGGGTGTAAAGACGCTGCTTTCCGCATCGGGGGAACCGAACAGGGCGCACAGCTTTTCCCGTAAGGTAAACGAAGCAATCTCCGCATCGGTGGCAGCGGCGTAACTGCCGCGGCCCGGATTGCCGCCCACGTTCGTCAAATACCGTGTCATCGCTTCAGCAACACCGGGCGCTTTAGGGAAACTGGTCGCCGCGTGATCCAGATAGATGCTTCGCATCCTCGTGATCCTTTCCTGCGCATAACGCAAAGGGAATGAAACTATAGATCCAGTATAGCATATGGAGGGATAAAAATGAAGAAACACCTGCCGGTCATCCTCACCGGCGCGGTAACCGGCGTGATCGCGTTGGCGCTCGTCGCGTTCGGGAACCCCGCCAACATGGGCTTCTGCATCGCATGCTTTATCCGCGATACCGCAGGCGCGCTGAAACTGCAATCTGCCTCGGCTGTCCAATATGTGCGCCCGGAGATCATCGGACTCATCATAGGCTCATTCTTGCTTTCGCTGCTCAAAAAGGAATTTCAACCGCGCGGCGGTTCCTCGCCAATGACACGGTTCGTGCTGGGCATGGTTGTAATGACGGGCGCACTTGTTTTCCTGGGCTGCCCGCTCAGGATGCTGCTTCGGCTGGGCGGCGGCGACCTGAACGCATTGGTCGGGCTGGTGGGCTTCGCGGGTGGCGTAGGCATCGGTGTACTGGCGCTCAACCGCGGCTTCTCGCTGAAACGTGCGTATACGCAAAGTACGCTGGAAGGCGCGGCGATGCCCGCGTTGGTTACAGGGCTGTTGGTCATGGTGCTACTCTTTCCGGTACTGTTCGCGTTTTCCGAATCTGGCCCGGGTTCACTACACGCGGCTGTGTGGATTTCGCTGGCGGGCGGGCTGATTGTGGGCGGCATGGCGCAGCGCAGCCGTTTTTGCATGGCGGGCGGCATACGCGATCAGATGCTTTTTACGGATTTCCATCTGCTTTCGGGCAGCGCGGCGCTGCTGGTTGTCGTTATAATCGGCAACCTGATTCTGGGCAAGTTTCATCTGGGATTTCAGGGGCAGCCCATCGCGCATACGGACGGATTGTGGAACTTCCTTGGCATGGCGCTGGTTGGCTGGGGCAGCGTGCTGCTGGGCGGCTGTCCGCTGCGCCAGACGATTCTGGCGGGCGAAGGTAGCACCGATTCAGCGATTACGATTCTGGGTATGTTGATTGGCGCGGCCATCTGCCACAACTTCGGGCTGGCATCCTCAGCTGACGGCGCAACGTTCAATGGTAAAATCGCCGTAGGCGTGTGTGCGCTGATACTGCTGGCCGTAACGCTGTTAAACAGCAACCGGAAAGGAGCCAAGGCATGAAAAAAGTCGACGCAAGGGGCTGCGCATGCCCCGAACCCGTGGTGCTCACCCGTAACGCGATCAAGGAAGACCCTTCCGGCGCGGAGGTCACGGTGGATAACGCCTGCGCGGTAGAGAACATATCACGCTTCGCCCGCAACGCCGGGTATCAGGTAGCGGCGATTAAAAACGGCAGCGAAGTCACCCTGACGCTTACAAAACCATGAAGCGCTATATCGCGACCTTCCATACGCATTTTGCGGCGATGGCTACCTTTCGCGCTATGTGCGGGGCGGGCATCGCCGCGGAACTGTGCCCCGTACCGCGCGCGCTGAGCGCCGATTGCGGCACCTGTGTGCATTACGACGCGCCGGACACCTGCGAAAAGCTGCTGCACGCGGATTTTGACCGTGTTGTGCTGGTCGGCAACGACGGCGGATATGAAATGCTGGCGAAGAACGATGCGCCTTAGCGATGCCCTGCACCTGCCCCGTGGCGTAATAGCGGCGGTAGGCGGGGGTGGGAAAACGACGCTGCTCTGGCAGCTGGCGTTGGAAACAAGCGAAACGAACCGCGTGCTGCTCACGACGACGACGCACATTTGGCCGCCCTGCTGTACTTCGCTGCTTTCACCCACGCGCGCGGAGATACGAGCCGCATTCGAAACGACGCGTTTGCTAGCCGTGGGCGAAAGAACGGATGAAGGCAAACTTGGGCCTGCCGGGATGCTGAACGGCGAATACGAAGGTCTGGCTGATTATGTTTTCATAGAGGCGGACGGCGCGCGCGGTTTGCCGTTGAAAGCCCCCGCCGGGCACGAACCCGTACTGCCGAAAAATCCCGCGCTTATACTCGCCGTGGCGGGCATGAGCTGTGTAGGCCGCAGTATTCGTGATGCGGCGCATCGCCCGGAGCGTTACGCCGAACTGGCTGGGCTGGGTATCGACGAAACGATTACGCCGCAAGCCGTGGCGCGGGTGCTTACGCATCCGCAGGGACAGCACAAGGGCGTAACGGAACGGTTTGCGGTTGTGCTCAACCAGGCGGACGATGAGCAGCGCCTTGCCTTCGCGCGCGAGGTGGCGAAGCAAATTGCGGGAGAAACGCTGATCCTCGCGTTGCAAACCCAGCCGGGCTGGATGGAACGCTGGCGCGACGGCCGACGCGAAGAGTAATGTTGAAACGATGGAAATAGCCGGACAAAGCAAAGGAGAACGCCATGCTGGTGGTTATTAAAGGAGCCGGTGATCTGGCCAGCGGCGTAGCTGTACGTCTGTGTCGGGCTGGAATTCGGCTGGTTATGACGGAGATGCCGCATCCGACCGCGATTCGGCGTACGGTCAGTTTCTGCCGCGCCGTGTGGGAAAATGAGGCGACGGTGGAAGATCTGCGCGCGCACCTGGCCAAGGACACGGACGAGGCGCTCGCTATTACCGAGGCGGGCGATATCGCCGTGCTGGTCGATTCGGAAACCGCCTGCCTGCGGCAGCTTAAGCCCGCCGCGCTGGTGGACGCGACGCTCGCCAAGCGTAGCATCAACACGCATATTGGCGACGCACCCGTTGTAATCGCGCTCGGGCCGGGGTTCACCGCCGGTGTGGATTGCCACGCGGTTGTGGAAACCATGCGCGGGCACGATTTGGGGCGTGTCATCACGCGGGGAGCTGCCCAGCCGGATACCCGGATTCCCGGCAATATCGGCGGATACACCGAGGAGCGTATTCTGCGTGCGCCATGCGACGGCATTTGGCAAACGACGCTAGCCATCGGCACACACGTGAACGCGGGGGAAACGGTGGCAATGGTAGGAAACCAGCCGGTATATTCGGTGCTGACGGGTACGGTGC
>JAJFVI010000277.1 GCA_021371895.1 Eubacteriales bacterium
GCGCCAACGGAGCGGGTAAATCCACCACGCTGCGTACCATCAGCGGCATTGTGCGGGCGAAAGGCGGCTCCATCCACTTCAACGGCGAGAACATCACGGGGATGGATACGCAGAAGATTGTGCAGCGGGGCATCGCGATGGTGCCGGAAGGCCGCCGGGTGTTTCCCAACCTGACGGTGCTGGAAAATCTTAAAATCGGCGCCTACCTGCGCAAGGATCAGGAGGGCATCCGTGCCGATCTGGAACGTGTGCATACGCTGTTTCCGCGGCTTAAGGAACGCTCCTGGCAATTGGCGGGGACGCTTTCCGGCGGCGAGCAGCAGATGCTCGTCGTGGGACGCGCGCTGATGACCAAGCCCAAGCTGATGATGATGGACGAACCCTCGCTGGGCCTCGCGCCTTTGGTGGTGAAAGACATCTTCGGCATCATCCGGCAGCTGAGCGAGCAGGGCATCACCATTCTTTTGATCGAGCAAAACGCCAACGCGGCGCTGCACGCGGCGCATTACGGTTACGTGCTGCAAACGGGCAGCATTATCCTGCAGGATACGGGTGAAGCGCTGCTCAATAACCAGAGCGTGCAGGAGGCTTATCTGGGGCATAAAAAGAAGCACTGAGTCCGCTGGAACGTTGCACTCGCTGGGGGACAAAGCAAGCGCAGCGATAAAGAACGATACGTGTTTCCTTTTCAACACCACCTTATATTAGAAAATCATGGTGTACGGTACTTTCCGGGTGGTGTCGGAGGGCCGCAGCCCTCCGAGGGTAATCCGAAATCAGCGACATGCGCGGTGGTTTCGGAAGTCTTGCGGAGTAAGGGTATCTTATGTCCTTCTCCGACCGTGAGCGAAGCGAACTGGAGAAGGACGCAAACTCGCCAAAGTGGCGGAGCCACATTAGCGAAAGCGTACGCAAAGGTGCAGGCCGTTTACATGGCTTGCGCCTTGTTTTTTCGGATTTGACATCACCCTGCGCGGGCTTTATAATAATCACAGGAGACGCAAGGCAACTGCGGGAACGCGAGGATAACCTATGGATTTTGTCATGAAAGGCGATCTCTGTTACAGCGATAGCCCGGAATGTTTAACGACGCTTCCGGGTGGGTATTTAGTTGTGGAGGGCAAGCAATGCGCGGGCGCGTATAAAACGCCTCCATCCCGCTACGCCGCCCTGCCGCTGATCGACTACGAAGGCAAGCTGATCCTGCCGGGGATGTGCGATTTGCACGTACACGCGCCGCAATTCGCCTACCGTGGGCTGGGCATGGATCTGGAGCTGATTGAGTGGCTGAACCGACGCGCTTTCCCCGAGGAGAGCAAGTATGCCGATCTTGCTTACGCAGGGCGGGCGTACGATCTGTTTATGCAGGCGATGCGGGCAAGCGCCACCACGCGGCTGTGCTGTTTTGGAACGCTGCACGCACCGGCAACCCTCCTACTGATGGAGAAGCTGGAAGCCGCGGGGCTTCGGGGATACGCGGGCAAGGTGAGCATGGATCGCAATTCGCCCCCGACCCTGTGCGAGCTAAACGCGCAGCAGGCTGGCCAGGACTGCGAAGCGTGGCTCAAGGAGGCCGGAGAACGCTTTACACGCATCAGGCCGATGGTTACGCCGCGTTTCATCCCCTCCTGCACCGATGCGTTGATGACGCGGCTTTCCGCCCTGGCCAGGCGCTATGATGCGCCGCTGCAAAGCCACCTGTCCGAAAACCGTTCTGAAATCGAGTGGGTGCGCGAGCTCCTCCCCGAAGCGAGCGGCTACGCCGACGCGTACGACCGTTTCGGGATGCTCACGCCGCGCACAGTGATGGCGCACGTGGTGTACCCGGAGGAAGGGGAGATCGCTCTTTTGGCCGAACGCGGCGTAACAGTGGCGCATTGCCCCGCTTCCAACATCAACATCCGTTCCGGCATCGCGCCTGTGCGCAAACTGCTAAAAGCTGGCGTCCGCGTGGGGCTGGGTACGGACGTCGCCGGCGGGCAAACCATCGATATGTTCCGCGCCATCACCGACGCCGTGCAGGCAAGCAAACTGTACTGGCGGCTGATCGACGAAAGCAGCGCACCGCTGACGCTTGCCGAAGCGTTTTACCTGGCCACGGTGGGTGGCGGCGCGTTTTTCGGCAAGGTAGGCACTTTCCACCCCGGGTATGAGCTGGACGCTCTCGTGGTGGACGATACCGGCCTGCCCCACCCGCAGCCCCTGACCGTGCGGGAACGGCTGGAACGAGCGCTGTACCTGCCTGGCGACTGCACTATCGTACAGAAGTACGTCGCCGGGGTACCGATACTAAGCTGATACTCCGCTACAAGACGATAAAGGAGGAACCCCTTCATGGGCGTGAGGGAAAGCATCCGGCGCGTGGACGCGCTAGACAAGGTGACGGGAGCGGCGAAGTATACCGCCGATTTGCTCCCCACCGGGGCGCTGGTCGCCAAAGTGGTGCGCAGCACCATCGCAAACGGTAAAGTACTCTCCTTCGACCTAAGCGAAGCGCGCAAGGTCAAAGGTGTGGTGACAATCGTCACCTGTTTTGACGTTCCTGATATTCAATTCGCGACCGCCGGCCATCCCTATGTGCTGGACAAAGCCAAGGGAGACGTGTACGATCGCAAGCTGCTGAATCAACGCGTGCGCGTCTATGGCGACGACATTGCCGCCGTGGTGGCGGAGGACGAAATCGCCGCCGAACGCGCCGTACGCCTGGTGAAAGTGGAATACGAGGAATATCCACCGATCTTATGCGTAGAGGCGGCGCTTGCGCCTGATGCCATGCCACTGCACCCGGATGTGAAGGAAACGAACCTTCTGGGGAAAAGCGGTTATGTGATCGGCAAAGAAACATACGAAAGCTACGATAAGGTAAAGGAAACGGAGCCGGGACTGATTGAGTTCACGGGTGAGTACGCCACGCAGACGGTGCAGCACTGCCACCTTGAGCCGGTGCAATCCTACGCCTATATGGAAAACAACCGCGTGGTAATCGTTTCCTCCACGCAGATACCGCATATCGTGCGCCGTGTGGTGGGGCAGGCGCTGGGTATCCCCTGGGCGCGGGTGCGGGTGATTAAGCCTTATATCGGCGGTGGCTTTGGCAACAAGCAGGATGTGCTGACCGAACCGCTGAACGCTTTCTTGACGATGAAAGTCGGTGGCCGACTGGTGAAGCTGGAGTTGACGCGGGAGGAAACCATGGCCTGCACGCGCGTGCGCCACGCTATCCATGCAAAGGTCAAGGCGCTGGCTCGGCCGGATGGGACGCTTGTCGCCCGTAAGATCGAGGCGTACAGCGATCAGGGCGGGTACGCGTCGCATGGGCATTCTATCTGCGCTAATACGGTTACGATGTTCAAACAGCTTTATCACGACCAGAAAATAACCGAGGGTGACGGGTATACTGTTTATACCAACCACACCACAGCCGGAGCTATGCGAGGCTATGGCATTCCGCAAGCAGACTTTTTTGCCGAGTGCCTGATGGAAGATTTCTCGCTCAAGCTGGGGTTGGATCCGGTTGCGTTCCGGATGAAAAACGCAATGCCGCTCAACTACGTGGATCCATCCACCTACATTACCGCCTATTCCAACGGCTTACGCGAATGCGTGCAGAAGGGGCGGGAACTGTTCGGCTGGGAGGAGAAACGCGTGCAATACGCGCACGAGTCCGGGCCTGTGCGCCGCGGGGTTGGCATGGCGATATTCAACTATAAGACGGGGGTTTACCCGATTTCGCTGGAGACCGCTTCCTGCCGGATGTTTTTGAACGAGGATGGCTCCGTGAGCCTGCAGATGGGCGCTACCGAGATCGGTCAGGGCGCGGATACGGTGTTTACGCAGATGGCGGCGGAAGCCACGGGTATCACCGAGGAAAACATCCACATCGTTTCTACGCAGGATACCGATTTATCGCCTTTCGACCTGGGCGCATACGCTTCCCGCCAGACCTATGTCAGCGGCCAGGCGGCCAAGCGGACGGGAGAACTGTTAAAAGAAAAGATATTGGATTACGCCGCCTTTAAGCTCAAACAACCTGCCGAAGAGCTGGATATAGCGCACGATCACATCGTACAAAGGGCCAGCCGCCAGACGCTGGTAACGGTAGCGGAACTGGCAGTGGAAGCGCAGTACAGCCGGGAGCGCGCCGAGCGTATCTTTGCGGAATACAGCTTCGACTGTAAGGATAACACCATTTCCACCGGTGC
>JAJFVI010000292.1 GCA_021371895.1 Eubacteriales bacterium
ACCATCAGGACGATCAAGCCGAAACAGTTCTCTCGCACCTGCTGCGCGGCAGCGGCGCACGGGGCCTTGCCGGAATGCGGGAGGCTTCGCAGGCGGACGGTGTGCTGCTCGTTCGTCCGTTTCTTTCCATTTCCCACGCGGAGATTATATCGGCGCTCGCCGCCGCAGGCATCCCCCACCGCGAGGATGAAAGCAACGCCCATCCCTGCTGCCAGCGCAACCGCCTGCGGCATGATGTGATGCCCCTGCTGGCGCGGGAAAACCCCTGTGCAGCCGAGCACATGGCGCAGAGCGCGGTACTCCTGGCCCTGGATGACGATTGCCTTTCACAGCAGGCGGATAGCCTTCTGCACAAGGCGCTTGTCGACCGCCCACCGTTTTTATGCCTGTTGAAAGCGCCCTTGCTCGCCGTGCCGGACGCGATTGCCGTGCGCGTGCTGCGCCGCTTCGCCAGACGCGGCATGGAATGCCTGGCCGCACAGGATGGGCGGCCTGCGCCGGAGGAAGAAACCGTGTCGGCCGGAGATTCGCTGCGGATGATGAACCTGCTTACCGCACCGGAAGGTACTGCGCTCAACCTGCCCTTCGGCCTGCAGGCGCACGTTACAGCCCGGTACGTACACCTGCGCCGCATGGCGGACGGCGCACCGCTAGTGCCCGCACCGCCGCACCCGGCAATCACGGGGCTGGACGGCCGCCAAAGCGTCCGCCTCGGCGTGTGGACGTTCCGGCTCGACCCATTCGATCCGGCCGCAAGCCCGCCGCCAGACGGCAAACGGGCCGTGGCGCTGCCGCGCCACCTGCTCACACGTATAGCCTTGCGCGCGGCGTTGCCCGGCGATGCCATCCATCCCTTCGGCGCGAAGGGGAGCAAGCCGCTCAGGCGCTACTTTACCGACCGGAAGCTGGATGCGCCTTTTCGCCCCCGTGTTCCATTACTGTGCCTGGACGGAGAAGTGCTCTGGGCGGTCGGCGTAGGCGCCGCGGAAGGCACGCGGCTTGCCGGTGAACCCGCCGTGCTGATTACCGTACGCGGTTCGCTGCCGTGGCTTACCCGCCCGGCGCGCTGAAAATCATTCCATTGAATCCAACACGAAGGAGTGGACGGATATGAATCAGGATTCTCCATTGTTTAAGGATCTCACCAGCATCCTGTACACCGAGGCGGAGCTGCGCGACGCTGTCGCGGCGCTTGGCAAGCGCATCACGCTGGATTATCAGGGCAAAGCGCCGCTGATGGTCTGCATCCTCAAAGGGGCGAGCGTGTTCTTTACCGATTTGATCCGGCAGATCGACCTGCCGCTGGAGATCGAATTCATGGCGATTTCCAGCTATGGCGCGAGCACCGTTTCCAGCGGCGAAGTACGCATGGTGAAGGATCTGGATCGCCCCATTCTCGGCCGGGACGTGCTGATCGTGGATGACATCGTGGACAGCGGTATGACCCTCTCCTTCCTGAAACGCACGCTGACCAACCGCGGCGCAGGCAGCCTGCGGCTCGTAACCCTGCTGGATAAGCCCAGCCGCCGCACCGTACCGCTGACGGTGGATTATTCCTGCTTCCAGATTCCGGACGCCTTCGTGGTCGGCTACGGGCTGGATTACGACGAGAAATACCGCAACCTGCCCTTGGTGGGTGTGCTGGACCCAAAGGTGTATACGAAATAAGGGCCTTCTGCCTATCGTAAAAGAGCCATCCTGTTTTTCAACGGGACGGCTCTTTTGCGTATGGATCCTATCGCAGTGGCTTTGTCGCGCTGTACTGCTGCGTCGCTCGTGCGAAACCTGCGGCAGGCGCGCTGATTTCGTAAGCTCGCATAGGGGTGTTCTCCCCGTGCCTTTATCTGCCCGCGGTGTTGGCTGGCGGGGTGACGCAGGGTTGGCAATGCGGCATCGCCGCTTTGCTGAAACCTTACTTCATCAGCTTTACCAGCACGGCCTTCTGCGCGTGCAGGCGGTTTTCCGCTTCCTCGAAAATCTCGTCGGCATGGGCTTCCATCACTTCTTCGGTAATTTCCTCGCCGCGGTGCGCGGGCAGGCAGTGCTGCACCATCGCGTCCGGCTTTGCCAATGCCATCACGGCTGCGTTCACTTGGTAGCTGGCGAAAGCCTTTTTGCGTTGCTCCAGTTCCCCTTCGTCGCCCATGCTGGCCCACACATCGGTATAAACCACGTCAGCGTCCTTTACCAGCGCGGCAATGTCCTCACCAATCGCAAACTGTCCGCTTTCCTTGGCCCACGCGAGTATCGCCGCGTCGGGCTGATAGGCGTCGGGACAAGCGATGGATACGTGCATGCCCACTTTGATGCCGCCCACGATCAGGCTGTTAGCCATGTTGTTGCCATCGCCAATAAAGCACAGCTTCAACCCCTTCAGGCTGCCCTTGCGCTCGCGAATGGTCATCAGGTCCGCCAGCACCTGGCAGGGATGCGCGTAGTCCGTCAGCCCGTTGATGATGGGGATGCTGCCGTATTTGGCGAGATCCTCCACTTCCTGCTGGGCAAACGTACGGATCATGATGCCGTCCAGGTAGCGGCTCAGTACCCGGGCAGTATCCTGCACAGGCTCGCCGCGCCCGATTTGTAGGTCGCGGCTGCTCAGGAACAGGGCGTGGCCACCCAACTGATACATGCCAGTTTCAAACGAAACGCGCGTGCGGGTACTGGCTTTCTGAAAGATCATTCCCAACGTTTTCCCCGCCAGAATCGGGTGGGCGATGCCGTGTTTATACTCGTATTTCAACTGGTCGGCAAGATTAAGAATGCTCATGATCTGCTCAGTCGTCAGATCGCCCAGCTTTAAGAGATGTTTCATCGGTTCGCTCATTTGCCAAGCTCCTCCTTTATCTTCTCTACAGCCTCTTCAAGTTCGTCCCAGCCGATAGTGAGCGGCGGCAGCAGGCGCAGTTTATTTTTAGCGGTCAGGCAAACCACGCCGCGTTTGAGCAGTGCCTTCACCAGTTCCTTGGGATTCTTGTCGCTCTCCACGCCCAGCATCAGCCCACGGCCGGAAACGCCCTTCACGTTGGGCAATTCGCTGAGCTCCGCAGCGATGTACTTGCCCTTGCGCTTCACTTCCGCCAGCAGTTCGTCGGTCAGTTGATTTTGCACGGCCAACGCCGCAGCGGCGCACACGGGGTTACCCCCGAAGGTGGAGCCATGACTGCCTGGGCTGAGCGTATCCTTTACCTTCTCCCCCAGCAGGCACACGCCCATGGGCAGCCCGCCGGCCAACCCCTTGGCGGTGGTGACGATGTCGGGTATCCAATCGTAGCGCTGGTAGCTGAACAGCGTGCCGGTACGGCCGTTGCCCGTTTGCACCTCATCCACGATCAACAGAATGTCCCGTTGTGCGGTCAGGTCGCGCACCGCCTGCAAGTACTCGCCTTGCAGCGGCTCCACACCGCCCTCACCCTGCACGGTTTCCAGCATCACAGCGCACACGGGCTGGGCGTCCAGCACCGCCGTAAGCGCCTGGATGTCGCCCGCCGGCACATACGCAAAGCCTTCCGGGAAGGGACCGAAATCGTGGTGGAAGAAATCCTGTCCGGTGGCGGCGAGGGTCGCCAGCGTCCGGCCATGGAAGCTGTTTTCCAGCGTGACAATCACAGGTCGCACGTTCTCGCCGTGTTGGTCGGCGCTGTATTTGCGCGCGGTCTTGATGGCGCATTCGTTGGCTTCCGCACCGGAATTTCCGAAAAACGCGCGCTTCATGCCACTGCGCTCGCACAGGAGCTTCGCCAGCTCCGTCTGGGGCTGGGTGTAGTAGAGGTTGCTCACATGGGACAGCACATGCGCCTGTTCGCACACGGCCTTTTCCCATTGTGCGTTTCCGTAGCCCAGCACGCTGACCGCAATGCCGCTGCCCATATCGATATAGCGCTTGCCAGTATCGTCATACAGCAGCGAACCTTCTCCGCGTACGAACGTCACATCAAAGCGCGCATAGGTATGCGCTACGTAATGGGCGTCCATCTCCGTAATCTTTTCCATGGCGGCCTCCCTGTCGATTTTCATTCAGCCTTGCACGAACATGGTACCCACGCCTTCGTCCGTCAGGCACTCAATCAGAATGGCGTGCGGCACCCGCCCGTCCAGTATAAACACCTTGCCCACCCCGCGTCGGATCGCCTCGATGCAGCATTCCACCTTGGGGATCATGCCCCCGGAAATCACGCCCTCGCGTATCAGTTCCGGTGCTTCGCTGGCCTTCACCACGCTGATGAGCGTACCTTCGTCCCTGGGGTCGCGCAGGATGCCGCGGATATCCGTCATGCTGATAAAACTTTCGGCCTTGAGCTCCGCGGCGATGCGCGCGGCAGCGGTATCGGCGTTGATGTTGTAGGCGTGGCCTTCCGTGTCGCAGCCGATGGTGGAGATGACGGGGATATACCCCTTCTCCAGCACGTCCAAAATCGGCGAAACGTCGATCTTGGTGATCTCTCCCACATAGCCGTGTACGTCGTCCATCCGAGTCACTTCGATCATGTGGCCGTCCAAACCGCAAAGGCCCATCGCCTTGCCGCCGACCATCTGGATGAGGCTCACGAGGCTCTTGCCCACCTTACCGGCCAGCACCATCTGCACCACCTCGGCGGTCTCCTCGTCGGTCACGCGCAATCCATCGATAAACTCGCTCTTCTTGCCGAGGCGTTTGAGCAGATCGCTGATCTCCGGGCCGCCGCCGTGCACCAGCACCACGCGCACGCCCACCAGTGTAAGCAGCAGCAGATCGCCCATAACGGCGCGCTTGAGCTCGTCGTTAAGCATGGCGCTGCCGCCGTACTTGATCACAACGATCTTACCGCTGTACTTGCGGATGTAGGGAAGTGCCTGAATAAGTACCTCGGCTCTTTCGTTGATGGACATAGCGGTTATCTCCTTACATAGACGGTCGCTACAGGCGCTTTTGCTTCCCTCTGGCAGTACACGGCCTTATCCCCGGGGGAGGTTGGGAGGGGGATCGCAATCCCCTTCCCAAAGGAGGCCTTGGCCGACGTTCATGTTCTGTAATCTCCGTTGATCTTCACATAGTCGTACGTCAGATCACAGCCCCACGCGATTGCCTGTTCATCGCCCGCGTTCAGCTGCACGGCAACGTCGATCTCGTCCTCGCTGAGCACTTTCTTGGCGGCGTCCTCGTCAAAGGGGATGCCGCTGCCGCCGGTGCAAACCGATATTGTGCCTACGCGGCTGATAAACTGCACGTCAATCTTACTAACGTCTATCGCCGCGCCGCTGTACCCTATGGCGCACAGCACGCGCCCCCAGTTGGCGTCGGCGCCGAACACTGCAGCCTTGAAGAGCATGGAGCAGATCACGCTCTTGGCAACGAGCTTGGCGGTCTGCTTGTCCTTGGCGCCGGTTACGGTGCAGGTGAGCAGTTTGCTCGCCCCTTCCCCGTCCTTGGCCATGACGCGGCAGAGCTCCCCGCACACCTGCCGGAGCGCAGCCTTGAAGGTCGCGTACGCCGCGCCTTCCTCCGTGATCTCGGCATTGCCCGCCTGACCGTTCGCAAGCACGGTGACCATGTCGTTGGTGGAGGTGTCCCCATCAATGGAAAGCATGTTGAAGGTATCCTTCACCACGGCGGAAAGCGCGGTTTGCAGGCAAACCGGAGAAATGGCTGCGTCGGTGGTCAGGAAGCACAGCATGGTCGCCATATTAGGGTGAATCATGCCGCTGCCTTTGCTGATGCCGCCGATGTGGCACGTTTTGCCGCCCAATGTAAACGCCACGGCGACTTCCTTGGCGACGGTATCGGTGGTCATAATCGCCTCAGCAGCGTCGTGCCCGCCGCCAAGCCGCAGCGCCGCCGCGAGCCCCGCCATGCCGCTAATAAAAGGTATCAGCGTCATTTCCTGCCCGATCACACCGGTGGAAGCGACCACCACATCATCCGCGGCAATACCCGTGTACTGCTGCACCAGCGCGCTCATGCCTTCGGCGATTTCCACACCGTTGGCGTTGCAGGTGTTGGCGTTGCCGCTGTTGCAGATGATAGCCTGCGCGTAGCCGTCGGCCACGTGCGCCTTCGTTACTGCCAGCGGCGCGCCTTGAACGAGATTCAGGGTATAGCAGCAGGCCGCAGCACAGCGAACGTCGCTCACGATCAGCGCTACATCCTTGCGGCTACGGTTCTTGCGGATGCCCAAATGTTCGCCCGCGGCCTGAAATCCTTTGGCGGCTACTACACCGCCCTGAATATAGGGAAAAGGTTCCGTCATCTTCTTTACTCCTCCGGTTTTCGGCGCGGGTTGCCCGGCGCCGAGGCCGGGAACGGTTACGCCGTTATGGTTCGGTTGCAAGTCCCGTAGCGGCAGGCAGCCCCATCATCAGGTTCATGCACTGGATGGCCGCGCCGCTGGCGCCCTTGCCGAGATTATCAAATCGCGCGCAGGCAATTATCCGGTCGTCGGTACCCGTCAGGAAGATTTCCATCACATCGCTTCCCGCCAGCGCGTTAGCCGCCACGAAGGGTTCGGGGTTGGGCTCCAAAACGCGCATCAGGGACTGATGTTCATAATGCGTTCGATACAGGGCGGTCAGTTCCGCCAGCGTCCTCTTCCCCTTCAATAGGCCGGGCGGCAGGGGCAGGGAAACCAGCATGCCGCAGGGATAATCTGCCAGCAGCGGCAGGAAAATCGGCGGCTGGGAAAGCCCGCAAACGTGGGTGATCTCCGGCATGTGCTTGTGCGTTTGCCCCACCGCGTAGGCGCGGGGGCTGTCCAGCGCCGCATCACGCGCCGGGTTTTCGTACTCGGCAAT
>JAJFVI010000322.1 GCA_021371895.1 Eubacteriales bacterium
CGACGAAGACAACCTCACCGAGGAAGACAACCTTACCGAACAAGACAACGCAGCCACCGCATCACACAGCAGCGCAACCAGCGCCACTGCCGTTAAAGAAAATGCGTATGACGAAAATCAGATTCAGGTGCTGGAGGGTCTGGAGGCCGTACGCAAGCGCCCCGGCATGTATATCGGTTCCACGGATTACCGCGGGCTCCACCATTGCGTTTACGAAATCGTAGACAATGACGTGGACGAGGCTTTGGCAGGTTATTGCAGCGACATCAACGTATTTCTGCACGCGGACGGTTCCTGCGAAGTGCTGGACAACGGCCGCGGCTTTCCTGTAGGCATTCATCCCAAGGTCGGCCGCCCCGCGGTGGAGGTGTGCCTGACCATCCTTCATGCCGGCGGCAAGTTCGGCGGCGAGGGGTACAAGGTTTCCGGCGGTTTGCACGGCGTGGGCGCCAGCGTCGTCAACGCCCTCTCCAAGCGCCTGATGGTCACCGTATGGCAGGATGGCAAAACCCACCAACAGGAATATGAGCGCGGCAAAGTGCTCTATGACCTGAAAATCGTCGGCGAAACCAAACAAACCGGCACCGCCATCCGCTTCTGGCCAGATGTGAAAACCGAGGACAACCCCGAAGGCATTTTTGAAAGCGGCGATTTTCAGTTTAACATCCTCAAAATACGGATGCGGGAGATGGCCTTCCTCAACAAGGGCATCCGCATCTCCATTACGGACGAACGCGAAACCCCCGCGGTCGAGCGCGTTTACCATTACGAGGGCGGCATCCGCGAGTTTGTAAAATACCTGAATAAAAACAAACAGGTGCTTTTCCCCGACCCCGTCTACATCGAAGGGCTTGTAAACGATACGACTGTCGAGGTCGCCTTCCAGTACAACGACGGTTATCAGGAGAACATCTTCTCCTTCGCAAACAACATCCACACCCCCGAGGGCGGCACGCACCTGACCGGCTTTTCCACGGGGCTGACCCGCGCCATCAACGATTACGGCCGGAAGTTCAAATACCTTAAGGACAACGAGACCAACCTGAAAAGCGAGGACGTGCGCGAGAGCCTGGCCGCCATTATCAGCGTAAAGCTACGCGATCCGCAGTTCGAGGGGCAGACCAAAAGCAAGCTGGGCAACAGCGAGACCCGCACGATTGTGGATAATCTGGTGAACACCGAAGTCTCCTTATACCTGGGCGAGAATCCTGCCGTGGGCAGAGCGATTCTGGAAAGATGCCTCGGCGCGGCACGCGCCCGCGAGGCCGCCCGTAAGGCGCGGGAACTGACCCGCCGAAAAAGCGTGCTGGAGAGCGCCTCCATGCCCGGAAAGCTCGCCGATTGCACCGAACGCGACCCTGCCAAGTGCGAAATCTTCCTCGTGGAGGGCGACAGCGCCGGCGGCAGCGCGAAAACCGGACGGGATCGCATGTTTCAGGCCATTCTTCCCCTGCGCGGTAAAATCCTCAACGTGGAGAAGGTGCGCATCGACCGCGCTCTGGGCAACGCCGAAATCAAGGCTATGATCACCGCTTTCGGCTGCGGCTACGGCGATGATTTCGATCTGGCCCGGCTGCGCTACCACCGCATCGTCTGCATGACGGACGCCGACGTGGACGGATCGCACATCCGCATTCTGATGCTTACCTTTTTCTACCGTTACATGCGGCCGCTGGTGGAAAACGGCTACGTATATATCGCCATGCCGCCCTTGTACAAAGTGACCAAGAGCAAAAAGGAATATTACGTATACGACGACACCGAGCTGGAAAAGCTCCTTACGGAGATCGGGCGCGACCCCAAGCCCGAGATCCAGCGCTACAAGGGCCTTGGCGAAATGAGCAACGAGCAGCTCTGGCAGACCACCATGAATCCCGAAACGCGCACCATGATGCGCGTCAACCTCTCCGACGCCATCGCCGCCGATGAGATTATGACGCTCCTGATGGGCGATCAGGTGGAACCGCGCAAGGAGTTTATCGAGGAAAATGCCAAGTATGTCACAGACTTGGACATTTAAACGCAAAGCGCTAAGGTTTGCCGCAGTTGTGCTCGCGGCGGCGCAGGAGTTTCGCGCCTGTGGGCGCGACCAAGGGGGAATCCCCTTTGGAATCCCAATCGCATTCCTGTATTAAGGGCTGCGCAAAGCCCGCGCGGAAGCGAGTGGGACAAGGGTGCATGCCTGCGGGCATGGCAGGGGCTTTCCGCTCGCCCCTGCACCCTTCGGATTCGCCTTCTAACACATTGGGCGAACCCCTGCGCTCTCTGCCTGTGTTTCTAAGGCGACCGCGAAGATTTCCAAAGGGCGAGCGCAAAGCCCTTTGGTGTGCCCGCAGGCACATCCCCCATGGGATTCCAAAGGGGCATTCCCCTTTAGTCGCGCCTACTAGCGCGAAACCTCTGCGCCGCTGCGAGCAAAACCGCGGCGAAATAATGCCTTCAGGCAGCTCAATACTACACGCGCCGCCGCGAGCATGACCGCGGCAAATTTCTGCCTTTCAGGCCACAAGGAGAGTCACCATGTCGGATATCAAGGACAAGCTGATCCAAACTGATCTTGAAAAAGAGATGAAAACCTCGTTCATGAGCTACGCCATGGCGGTCATCATCAACCGCGCGCTGCCGGACGTACGCGACGGCTTAAAGCCCGTACACCGGCGCATTTTGTATGCCATGAACGAGTTAGGCATGACGCCAGACAAACCTTACCGTAAAAGCGCGCGCATTGTAGGCGACGTGCTGGGTAAATACCACCCGCACGGCGACAGCAGCGTATACGACGCCATGGTACGGCTGGCGCAGGATTTTAACATCCGTTATCTGCTGGTGGAAGGGCAGGGCAATTTCGGCTCGGTGGATGGCGACGGCGCGGCCGCCATGCGTTACACCGAGGCGCGTATGTCGAAACTGGCCATGCACCTGCTGGGCGAAATCGACAAGGACACCGTCGATTTTTACCCAAACTTTGACGAGACGCTGATGCAGCCCACGGTGCTGCCCAGCCGCTTTCCCAACCTGCTGGTTAACGGCTCCAGCGGCATCGCCGTAGGCATGGCCACCAACATCCCCCCGCACAATCTGCGCGAGGTGGTGGACGGCTGCGTGTATATGATCGACCATCCGGATTGCACGGTGGACGATCTGATGCAGTTCATTAAGGGGCCGGATTTCCCCACCGGCGGGCTGATTTTAGGGCACAGCGGCATCCGTGCGGCTTACCACACCGGGCGCGGGCGTATCCTGATGCGGGCGCGCACCGAAATTGAGCAGATGGCGCAGGGTCGCCAGCGTATCGTGGTGACCCAGATCCCCTACATGGTCAATAAGGCCAAAATGGTGGAGAAGGTCGCCGAGCTGGTGCACGAAAAGCGAGTGGACGGTATCAGCGACATCCGCGACGAAAGCGACCGCAACGGCATGCGCGTGGTCATTGAGTTGAAGCGCGACGTAAATCCCCAGATGGTGCTCAACTACCTCTACAAGCATACCCAGCTGCAGGACACCTTCGGCGTCAATATGCTGGCGCTGGTGGATGGCGTGCCCAAGGTGCTCACCCTGCGGGAGATGCTCTACCACTACATCCGCCACCAGCAGGAAGTCGTCACTCGCCGCACGCGGTACGATCTGGCCAAGGCGGAAGCCCGCGCGCATATTTTGGAAGGGCTGCTCAAGGCGCTGGATCATATCGACGAGATCGTACAGATCATTAAATCTGCCGATGATGTAAGTGCCGCGCGTACAGCGCTCATGGAGCGCTTCACCTTCAGCGAGAAGCAGGCCCAGGCGATTTTGGACATGCGGCTGGCGCGCCTGACCGGCTTGGAACGCGATAGGCTGCTGGCGGAATACCAGGAGCTGGAAAAGCAGATCACCTATTTCAACAGCCTGCTGGCGGACGAGGCACTGCTGATGGGCGTGGTGAAAACCGAGATCACGGAGATTCGGGATAAGTTCTCCGATAAACGGCGCACGGAGCTGACGCTGCTGGAAGGCGAGATCGACATCGAGGATCTGATCCAGCCCGACGATATGGTGGTGACGCTCACCAGCTTCGGCTACATCAAGCGCCTGCCGAAATCCACCTATCACGCGCAGCACCGCGGCGGCCGCGGCGTAAACGGCATCACCACGCGCGACGAGGATTTTGTGCGCAAGCTGATCGTCGTCAACACCCACGAGGAAATCATGTTCTTCACCAACTACGGGCGCGTATACGGCCTGAAATGCTATCAAATCCCCGAGACGGGGCGCACCGCGCGCGGACTGGCGATTGTTAACCTCCTGGCGCTTTCCGGCGGGGAAAAGGTAACGGCCATGATTCCGGTACCGCGCGAACTGGAAGGCCACAATGTGGTCATGATGACACGCGACGGCTTCATTAAAAAAACACCGTACGAAGACTTTGCCAATCTGCATAAAAACGGCCTCATCGCCCTGAGCCTCAACGAAGGGGATGAACTGGTAGGGGTGGAACTGACCGACGGAAGCGAAAGCCTGCTGCTGGGCAGCCGTTACGGCAAAGCGATCCGTTTCAGCGAAAACGCCATCCGCCCCATGGGCCGCACCGCCCGCGGCGTACACGCCATGCGGCTGCGCGAAAACGACGCGCTGATCGACATGAGCGTGATTGGCGTTGAGCAAAAGGTGCTCTCCATCACCGAAAACGGATACGGCAAGCTGACCGACCCGGACGCTTACCGGCAGCAGGGCCGCAACGGCATGGGCATCAAGGCAATGACGCTCAATGACAAGACGGGGCTGCTGGTCGCGCAGTTGACCGTATGCGAGGATGAGGACATCCTATTGATGACGGATGACGGCACCATCATCCGCATGGCGGTGGCGGACATCCGCGAAACAGGTCGCAGCGCGCAGGGTGTGCGGTTGATGCGCGTGGTGGACGAGGCGAAAATCGTCGCCGTGGCGCGCGCCGAGCAGGAAGAGGACGAGGATGTGCTGGAGGCGGCCGTGGAGGCCATTACCGAAAGCGACGAAAACGTCGTGGGCGAAAGCAAGGCGACAGCTTTCGACGAGGGCGACGAAGAAGAACCTG
The DNA here is from genome assembly GCA_021371895.1 of Eubacteriales bacterium. Taxonomy (GTDB): domain Bacteria; phylum Bacillota; class Clostridia; order Christensenellales; family Aristaeellaceae; genus CAXXOK01. Next base: position 5,054 of record JAJFVI010000322.1, read on the forward strand.
AGGAAACGCCAGAGGACGACGGGGAGATTTAAGGCCCTCCGGCAGCATATATAAAACGGGAACCGCCATAAGACGGTTCCCGTTTTATATGCGGCGTTTCCCGTGGATTATTCCGCGCTGCTTGTGTCTATCCCCAGTTGCCTTGCCAGCGTAGTGGCGCGGTCCTGTGCGTCCCGGTAGCCGCTTAAGCCCACGAAGGCATCGTATGCCTTTTGCAGCTCACCCTGCTTTTCGTATTCCTCGGCCGCGCTGTATTGCTGATCCCGCAATTTATCCTTTACCTGCCGAGCCTGCGCCTGCGAGTTGAAGTAATCTCCCAAAAGGCCGAAGAGGTTCAGCGCCTGCACGTAATCTCCCGCGTTCTGCGCCGCCACACCCAGCGAATACACCTGAGCCCGCAGGTTTTCCAGCCGCACCGCGGCGTCGCCGTAAACGCCCGCCTCGGCGTAGGCGGTAAGCGCCGTGTCAAAATCCTGTTCGTTCTCTGCTTTCAGCGCACGACAGTATGCCGCACGCTGCGGCGCATCCTCAAAATCTCCCAGGGTCTGGAAGGCTTCGGCTGCCGCCACGAAATCACCCGCGTCCTGCAGAACGCAGCCCTGGCAGTAAGCATAACGCTGTTTGCCGTACATAAAGTCCTGCGTCTTAGCAAAGTACGGTTGCGCCGCCGGGTAATCGCCCTGCTCGTAATACGTTAGCCCGCGGGCATAGGCGGCGTAGGTAGCCGCCTGTTGGTAATCGCCCAGCTGATCAAACGCGTCGGCGGCGGCGGCGTAATCGCCCGTGGCAAAAACGCCCAGGGCGCTCTCGTAGGCGTCCGTATGGTCGGCGGAGCAGCCGGTAAGCAGCAGGAGCGCACACAGGCATAGCGCCATAAACGCGCGCCGGACTCGTACGCCCGTCATGGCGGACTGGGTGCAACGGCTTGACCGGTCGGTATTCCATTTACGGTGAGTGCGAACCATGCTCAGCCTCCCGGGCGTGCGGCCCTTCGCAATCGGTACGAAGGATTGCGTAAAGCTCCACGTCCACAAAACGTCCCTTGTTGTAAATGCGCTGGCGCAGCAATCCCTCGTGCCGCATGCCCGCGTGCCGCATCACGGCGCCGCTGGCGGGGTTGTCGGTTTCGTGCTGCGCTTCCACGCGGTTGAGGTTCAGCGTATGAAAACAAAAACGGAGCATCTCCCCGAGTGCCTCGGTCATCAGTCCGCGGTTCCAGTACGAGCGGTTTAGGCTGTAGCCGATCTCCGCCGCGCGGTTGTCCTGCTGTATCCACATCAGCCCGATGGTGCCAATCACCTTGCGCTCTTGCCTGAGCTCAATAACGTAGGTCGCGGGCAGCCCCGCGCGATACTGCCTCAGAAGGCTGCGCAGGTAAATACGCGTATGGTGGATGGAGGCATGCGCTTCCCACAATACGTGACGGGCCACCTCGGGGTCACGGCAGTATTCGTATAAGTCTCGGGCATCCCCCATACGGGCGGGCCGGATGATCAGGCGGGAGGTTTGCAAGGTTGGCAGAGAGGTAAACAGGCTGTTGTCCATCAACATAAAGCTGCGGCTTCCTTATCCTAGAAATTCGACGGTTCTCGGGCGGCCTGTGCCTTGCGGTCGTTTCCGGCAGCGAAGCACAGGCGCTATAGTGTAACGATCTGCGGGAAGGGCGGCACGCCAAAGACCAGCCCCAGCAGCAGCAGCGCGATTCCCACCGCCAGCACGAGCAGCAGGAATACCATCAGCCAAAAATAGCAGGAGCGCCGTCCGTGCTCTCCATCCGATCGGACAGTCATAGCGCCGCTTCCTTTCCAGTAGAGTCGTTCGATTTGAGTTTCCCCTGCATTCGGGGATGTTTCCGCCTCCCGCGCGCGTTATTTGGATAGGGACGCTCACGCCTGTCCGGGCGCGAGGCCGTACAGTTTCGCCCATGCCAGCATAATGCCCAGCGCGGTCTTGCCGTCGCAAAGTTCGCCGCTCATCACGCGATCCACCGCCTGGCGAAGCGGCAGGCGCGTAACACGGAGAAACTCGTCCTCGTCCAGGTGCGCCTGATGCGGGGTCAGCCCCGTGGCCAGGTAAATATGCACCCGTTCGGTGCAAAAGCCCGGCGTGGTCACCATGGGGCAGAGAAGCTCCATCTCACGGGCATGCAGGCCGGTTTCCTCCTCCAGTTCCCGATGCGCGCATGCCAGCGGATCTTCCCCTGCGTAATCCAGCTTGCCCGCGGGAATCTCCAGCGTAATCATACCCACCACCACGCGGTGTTGGCGCACCAGGGTCACCATCCCGTTTTCATCCACCGGCACGACGGCCGCCGCGCCTTTGTGGCGCACCACCTCGCGCAGCGCCTGCTTGCCGTTTGGCAGACGCACCTGCATGTGACTGACGTCGATCAGCGCGCCGTGAAACACCACCTCGTCGCTCAGCGGGATTTCGCGAATATCGGCGTCGCTGTCCGTCGCAGGCATCTGTGGAACGTTCGTCATGGGAATCTCCTCCAAAAACCGGGATGCTTCTGTATTCTACATGCAACCCGATAACCCCTTGCGCACGGCAAACATTCGCCCCCGCCCAACCCCGGCAACCGTGCCACAGGGTACGCACTCGCCTCTGGTCGCGCCCCTCCCACCTTGACATTACCACACCACCCCGGTACAATGTAGGCATCCAAGCGATGCCTCGCACCACTCCGCGTGCCTTTAATAAAGGAGGAACTTCTATGAAGTACCGCACCGAATCCGCTTTACGCCGCCTCGCGGCGGGTATCATCAGTTTGCTGGTGCTGCTTTCGCAGCTTGCGCTTCCCGCGCTTGCCCTGACCCAGGAAGAGATCGCAGCGATGCCGACGGTTACGGTTTATTACCAGATCGCGCAGGACGCTGCTCCCATGGCCGTCATGGCCACACCCGCCGCCGATACGTACGGCAAGGCGTACTGGGTCATGCTGCCTGCCGAGGCATTTTCCTACCCAATCACGCTGAGCGTGCTGGCCAGCCCCGGCACCAACTATACCTTTACGCCACCGGACGGCACAGCGATCGCCGCCGACATCAACACCGTGGATTACACAGGCAGTTCCACGGTAATCACCGCCTATCAGGACGGCGTTTCCATGGAGGAATTCCACCTCTATGTTTCCACCGCGGAAATACCCGCCGAGGTACCCCCGGTGAGCGTGCCCGTAAACTATGTGGATGCGAATCAGCCTTCCAACATCCTCTATTCCACCACATACATCGCCTATTTCAACTCTGACAACGTCGTCACCGTCGATATGAGCCGCGTGCCGGCCGGTTACACCCTGCAGGGGGACGACGGAGCGTTTATCACCGTGGACGAGAACGGCAATGCCTCCCCTTCCAGCGTCACCTTCTATTTCAGCAAGCCGCTGGTACAGGGCACGGTAACGGTCTTCTATACGGATACGAACGGCGGCGATATTGCCGCCGCGCAGACCTTCACCTATGACCCCGGCACGTACACTGTCACGCCGGATCTCAGCCTCGTGCCGGACGGCTATGTGCTAAGCTCCGGGGGCACCCAACAGGCGCAGGTAACCGTGAACAACGATGGCACGGTATCACCGGAAGCGGTCGTGTTCGAGTTTGAAATGGTGGCCGAACCCACGCAGGAACCCACGGCCATGCCGACCACGGCGCCTACCGAGATTCCCGCGACCGAGGAGCCAACCGCCACGCCCACCGAAATACTTGCGTCCGAGGCCCCTACCGACACACCCGCGCCGGAACTGACGCCAGTCAACCGGTATGCGCAAACCAACGTCGTCGCCAATTTCCGCACCGCAACCAGCGTCGACAGCCCCAAGGCATTTTCCAACGTTAATTCCGGCACCTACGTGTGGGTGTACGGCACGCTGGATGTACCCGAGAGCGACGGCACATTGCGCACCTGGGCGTTCATCCATTATAGCGACACGGATTGCTACGTGTGGGCCAGCCTGATCAATATCCTGTCTCAGGAGGACAGCGACCTGTATAACTACGCGCAGTCCACCCCCATACCGGGTACCGAAACCACCCCGCCCGCCGCAACGGCCACCCCCGCGCCGACCGTGGAACCGACAGTCGAACCGACGGTAGAACCGACCGCTGAACTAACCGCGGAGCCGACGGCGGAACCCTCCCCGACGCCCACGGAATCGCTTGCGGTAACCCCTACCGAAACGCCCGCCGGAACCGTGACCCCCGCGTTGACAACGGTGAATCGGTACGCGCAAACCAACATCGTCGCCAATTTC
>JAJFVI010000030.1 GCA_021371895.1 Eubacteriales bacterium
CGGTGTTTGGAGCGCTTGCAGGCGCCTACATAATCGCAAACACTGACGACGGTCTCAATCATCCCATCCACCTGAAGGGGCATGCAAAGATAGCTTTGGGTATCCGCATCTTTTTTGGACAGGTACTTATGCAGCGTAATATAATCCACACGATCATAGCATTGCATGAGCACCTTGCGGTTCCACTCGGGATAGTTGTCCAGCGTGATGTTGGAGCTGCCTACACAGGCCAATTCAAGCGTCGGATCGAGTTGGCGCAACAACTGCGCGGTCACGTCCGCCAGCCTGCCGTATTCCTTGGGCGGCATATGCCCCATCTGCCAGTCTCCATCAATCTCGTTGCCAAGGCACCACAATTTAACACCAAAGGGCTTTTCCATGCCGTTTTGGCGGCGCATATCGCTAAACCGCGTGCCGGAGGGGAAGTTGCAGTATTGCAGCAGATCTGTCGCTTCCAAAGCCCCACGGGTGGCAAGGTTCAGGGTCATCATCGGCTGCGCATGGAAGTTTGTGGCCCAATCGAAAAATTCGTGTAAGCCAAACGTGTTGGGTTCCATTTCCCGCCACGCATAGTTGAGAGCGGCGGGGCGATCCTTGCCGACCGTGTCTTCCCAACGGTATGCGCTGGTATAATTGCCGCCCGGGTAGCGCAGCACACCCAGATCCAAATCCTGTAACAACCGCAGCACATCCATGCGGTATCCCTTTTCGTTGGCATTGGGATGCCCGGGCTGATAAATGCCATTGTATACCACCGAACCCATATGCTCCACAAAGGAACCAAAAATACGGCGATCCGTATCCCCGACGATGTATCCCTTGCGTGCGGTCGTTGTGAACGTTTTCATGTGGGTACCTCCATCAGTCTTTCATGCCAGTCATCGCGATGCCGGCAATGAAGTAGCGTTGCGCGAAGAAATAGAGAATCAACAGCGGAAGTAGGGAGATTACCGAACCCGCGATGCTGGGGCCGTACTGGGTTACCCGCTCGCCCACGAACATGGCCAGGCCGCTTGGCAACGTACGCATTTCCGTTGTGGTGGTAAGCATCAGCGGGTAGATCAGGTCATTCCAATTGCCCATGAGCAGGAAAATACCCAGCGCCAGCATGGCAGCCTTGCACAGCGGCAGCATGATCCGAAAGAAGATGCCAATCTCATTCAAGCCATCAATGCGCGCTGCCTCTTCCAGGTCGCGGGGCAGGCTCACAAAGTAGGAGCGCATCATAAAGATGCCAAACGCGCTGGTCATACGTGGTAGGATCAATCCGGCGAAGGTATTGAGCAAACCCATCTTGAAGATTTGGATAAACAGCGGGATCATCGTAATCTGAAAGGGAATCATCATGGTGATCAACACCAGATTGAACAGCGCCTTTCGCCCTTTGAAGCGGATGCGGGCAAAAGCGTAGCCAGCCATGGAATCGAACAGCACACTGAAAAGCGTGGTGCCAAAAGCAAAGATCGCCGTGTTGCGAAGGTACATCCACAGCGGGATGGCCGAGAACACTCGCTGATATTGCACCAGCGTATACCCGGGAGCAAAAAACTGTGGCGGATAGGTCACGATATCAGGCTCCGCCTTCAAGGAAGAGATCACCATCCATAAAAAGGGATACAGCACTAGCGCCAGGAGCGCCATTAACACCAGGGTGGAGCCCACATGCTTGAGCTTGAAGGGCTTCACGTGGCGTGGCATGGGCTGTACCATCATGCGTATACCGCCTCCTCCCGCTTTAGGAACCAGCGGTTCAGGGTTAGCGACAGGATCATGATTATGACAAACAGCACGGTGGCAATTGCCGACGCATAGCCCAGTTGAAAGGGTGCGCTGAAAGCGCGCGTATAAATATACATAACTGCCGTTTCTGTTCTAAACATGGGCCCGCCACGCGTGGCGACATAGACCTGATCAAATACCTGCATGGAGCCAATCAGGTTGGTGATGACGCAAAAGGCCACATTCGGCAGTAAAAGCGGCAACGTAATACGGAAGAATTGCTGTGCTGGCTTGGCACCTTCCACCATCGCCGCCTCGTAATACGTTGGGTTGATGCTTTGGATGCCCGCCAGCAGGATTACCATCGTCTGACCAAAGTTTTTCCATACCGATAAAAAAACGATAATGGGCATCGCCAGATTCGGATCCTTTAAAAACGTGCACTTTCCCAAACCCAACAACTGCGTGTAGTAGGGGATAATGCCAATGGTCGGATCCAAAATCAGCGACCAGATAATGCTGATCGATGTAAGTGAGCACACCACCGGAATAAACAGCACGGAGCGTGCCAACCGGACAAACCAGCTCGCGCGTGACACCAACACCGCCACAAACAGGCCAAGCGTTACCTGCAAAGGAACCTCCATGAGCATAAACATAAGGGTATTGCCAAAGGAGTTCCAAACGCGTCGGTCGGCCAAAAGCTTCGCATAATTCTGTAAACCCACAAACGAGGTATCTTTAAAAAACATGTTCAGGTTAAAAAAACCGATCACGACAGAAGATACAACCGGGACTAAGGTGAAAACGAGCAGGATAACCATTGAAGGGAATATGAAAAGATATGCCGCCTTGGCAGGCTTATTCAACCAATCTCGCATGGTGCCGCCTCCATTTGGGTTTCGGTCGGGCGGCGCGCCGTATACGGTACTGCGCGCCGCCCGTTGGGAGGTTATCCATTGTTGCGGGTTTTCGTTACCCGCTCCTGCCTGCGTTGCACGAAGAAGGGAAAGGCAACGCAGTTAGGGCTGTGCGAGGGGTTATTGGCCCAGGATCATGCTGATGGCATCCTGCGCCTGGGCAAGCTCGGTCTTAACATCCGCGCCGTTCATGATGCGCTCCAGCATCGGGAAGAGCACATCGTTGTTGATGGTGGTGGCGTTGGTGTTGCCCTTTAAGTATACTTTGCCGTATTCCAGCGAGGAGCTCATCTCGGTTAACAGCGCGTTCGCCTGAATTTCAGGGTCGGCCTTCACGCTGGCCAGATAGGGCGGGAAGCCGTTGACCATCGACCATTTTTTACAAACCGCCGTTGAGTTCCAATATTTGATGAACTCATAGCAGGCTGCTTTCTTTTCGTCGCTGGTGCCGGTAGTTACGCCATAACCGCAACCGCCCATGTCGTACACAAGTCCGGCAGAACCGGCGGGGATCTTGACAATGCCATAGTCCAAGCCGTTGGTGTTGCAGCCGTTGATGCACCACGGTCCGTTGATGTACATGGCCAACTGACCAGCGAAGAGGATGTTGTCAAAGTCTGCGCCGGTGGTGCCAAGCGGCGAAACCTTGTTTATTTGCACGGCATCCTGAATTTGTTGGAACACCTTCTGGTTGGCTTCGGAGTTGAGCACGCACTTGCCAGTAGCATCGTCAACCACGGCGCCGCCTTCGCTGAGCATTTCGTTGAGGAACACGCTCACGCTGCCTACCGGCAGGCCAAAGCCATAGACGTTCTTTTCCGGATTGGTGAGTTGTTTGGCCATCGTGTAGAGTTCGTCCCATGTAGTGGGCGGTGTTTCGGGATCAAGCCCGGCTTCGCGGAAGAGGGTCTTGTTCCAGTACAGGTACAGGGTGTTCACCTGCATGGGCATCATATACTGCGTGCCATTGACGTTGAACATATCCAGCACGCTTTCGGGGAATTCAGCGCGGTCTACGCCCGTAGCGGTAAAGAAATCGTCCATCGGAAGCAGACTGTCGGTCGAAATGTAAGGCATGATCGCGTCATTGCCCATCAGCACCAACTCCGGCGCGGTGCCGGTTGCGATGGCGGTGGGCAGCTTTTCGTGGAAGTTCGCCCAGGGAATCACATCCATGGTTACCGTAATACCCTTGTCGTTTGTGGCGTTGAATTCATCAACGATCTGTGCGAGCACCTCGCCGTCAGAGCCGGTAAAACCGTTCCAGAAAGTGATTTCGGTAGCGGCCGAGGCAGAAATGGTGATGGACAGGGTCAGGATCAGCACGAGTACCATTGCAAGCGTTTTCTTCATACCAGTGTACCTCCTTATTGATGGGTTTCCAATGGTTACAGCGTACAATCGCAGCCATTTTCCGGGCAATGCCGTGATGCACGCTTCATTGGCATTACTTTATCACAAAGAAATATTAATGTCAACGTTTACATTATCAAATACAGAGATTATTTTACCACTAAAGAAATCTTTATTGGTATTAGTGCCTGAAAACGTAGTGGAATCAACAAATTTCTCAAGGATTGCTGCAAACGTTATCATTATGTTATAATGCAATCGTATACAGTTAACGTCCTTTCCTTCCATCATAGAAGCGTGTACGCTACAGCGGATTCGGAGGTTCTTTTATGACCCCTAAAATCACCATGCAACAGCTCGCCAGCGAGGCGGGTGTATCCACAGCCACGGTATCGCGCGTATTAACCCGAAATCCGCTGGTCAGCGAGGAAACCCGCAAGCGTGTGCAGGAGTTGATCGACCGGTACGATTATCGTCCCAATTCGGTTGCGCGCAGCCTGGTACGGCAGCAGTCCAACATGCTTGGTATGCTTGTACAGGATATTAGCAACCCGTATTTCGCAGCCATGTACCTGCAAGCGGAAAAGCTGGCCAACCAACGCGGGTATACGCTGCTGATGACCAGCTCGCTTTCCTTTCAAAACGAGCGTGAATCCATTCTTGCCCTCATAGAGCGGCAGGTGGATGGTATGATTATTATATCTACAAATATCGATATGAAACAACCGGCCAAGGAAACACTGGAGTTTATGGAAACCGCCCGGCGCAAGCTTCCGATCATTCTGATCAACGAGCCGGTACGTGCCTTCGCCGGCCCTTATGTCGCTCCAGAAAACCGGGAGGGCTACCTCGCCGCTACCCGATATCTGCTTTCACTAGGGCATCGAGAGTTGGCGTTTATCGGTGGCAACGATGATACCAACACCGTACACCTGCGATACTCTGCCTTTTGTGATGCGCTTTCGGAGTACGGCCTAGCCTCGAACCCCGCGCTTACCTGCATGACGGGCTACACCGCTGACTCGGGCGTACAGGGGATGCTGCACTTTCTGGAGACGGGTCATCTGCCGGATGCTGTGATCACATTTAACGATCTGGTTGCGCTGGGCGTGCTCAAGGTTTGTACCCAGCAGAATTTACGCGTACCGGACGATATTTCCATTATCAGCTGTGATAACTCCTATATCAGCCGCGGGTTGATGCCGGAGCTCACATCCATCGACATACAACCGGAACTGCAGGGTGAGAAGGCACTGGAAGCGCTGCTAAAGTTAATGGAGGCCAAGGAAGTTCCTCAATCAGTGATTCGCATTCCCGCCAAACTGATCGTACGCGGCAGCACAGCGCGACCCCGCAGGGCATAGGGCACGGCTGTCGGGAATGAAAAACACATTATTATGAAATTAAGAATGCAGCGCAAAACGGCAGGGCTACCGCAGTGGCCACTAAAACCGCAATCTCACTGCAGTATCCGGCGATGCCAAGCTCCAGGGGCCACGCCTCATGGGGATTTCTTTTGAAAATGCAAGCATTGGACGGTATCGCCGTCGTGAAAACAGTGAGGAGGTAACGCTCATTGAGTTGTACCTGGCAGGTGTCTTTGTCCAACGAGTGGAAGACATGACCGCAGCTCCGTGGAGCAGTAAAATATCTCAGCCCTCTTGGTTAGTTTATTCGGGGGTGTAAATTGGCGCTTGAGCGCATCTGTCGATCAACCAGATCGAAAGATATTACCGCTATTATACCATAACCTTGTTCATCAGCTCTTGGAACGAATCCATAGGATCGAATGTCACAAGGCCGGTCGATAAGGAGGCAAACCGTTATTTCGCTCAGACAATCTTGGACTTTTCAATCAATCGCAGGTTCAAGCTTTCCATCGTGCCCTTCGTCTCAGCGATGAAGTATCCATCGCCTTTAGGCGGATCATCGTCCCGCTTGCTTTCCGCCTTCTGGTTATTTTGCAGAATCAAGTCGTTGATCTCCCCCAGTACCGCAACGTTCAGGCGTTAACGGAAATGCACCATGTTGGACGGATCAAACGGAAGCTTGCTGTCATCTATCGGTGCTCACAAATATTCCCAGAAATAGTTTCATTGTGCACCCCAAAATGCACCCACCCAGAGCAATCGTTTCAATGTGTCAAGCGTATGGTAAAATCTGGTTCCAAAGGCACTTTAAAAATCATCTTCAAAGGCATAACCCCAACCATTGAACTCTAGCAATCCCTTACAGATCAACCCTTTCCACCTATACAAAAAGGCCGCCAACCTCGTATTGAGATTGACGTCCTTTTATGGAAGATGCTGATATTATTGATACAATGGGTAGGTGGGTGCACTCTGAAACGGATAATCGTGTAAGAGTGCACCCAGCAATTCATCAAGTATAATGGTTGTGCACGAGATGAAATCGTCAACGCTGATCTGATCGCGGTTGGGTTTTCGATCCATGCAACATCCTCCTGTGTACAGTTTTTAGCTGTGAGGGATGTTTTTTTCTTGCAACAATTATATCACATCGGAGCCTAAAACGCTTGCTCTATTTGGCTTGCAAGGTTGTTGAGGAAGCCCTGGAGCAGGGGAAAAGACGAATGCTTGCAGCAAAACGATGAAACAGCACAACCATATGCATAGGATGAACGATGCCACTCGCTTTGTGTGCAACACGCGGTGAAAAAGCAACAAATAAAAAGCCAACTAAACACCAGAGGCTATTCCATTTTTCGATACTGACCCGGAGTCAGGCCGGTAATACGTTTAAAGGTTTTATTGAACTGGAAATAGTCGCCATAACCGCTTTGATCCGCAACATCCTGTATGGACAAACCGCTTTCCCGTAAAAGCTTTTTTGCGTAATTGATACGCATATCGGCAATGTACTTTGTAAAGGGCTGTCCTGTCAATTTGCGAAACAGCGTGCTGAAATAACTGGGCGTATAATGGAATTGTTTTGCGAGGTCGGATACACGCAAATCCTGCCGATAACTTTCGTCGATGACACGCAGGATGCTGGAGGGCAGACAATCGCATTGCTGATTGACTTGCGCAATGCTGCTTTGAAAATAATCAAACATATCGGTCAGCGATGTGTATTCCGAGGCAAGCCATCGGTAATCATACGGCTGCAAGAGATCGGAAACCTGCTTTTCATCACGGCTGAACACCTTCAAGGCGCCATTGTATACCTCCGCGATTTGGCTGATCATCAGCTTCCCGCAGGCATTGCGCAGCGCGTGGAGCGTTTCCAAACACCGCCGGTCGTCCTTGAGGCGCAGCGCATGCTCGAGATCGCCAAGCAGGTTTACGATATACGGCGCGTCATATTCTTTTACGTACAATATCGGCTTCTCCGTCTGTAAAAAACTGGCCGTGAGAAAGGCGATATCACTCTGGCGATACAGTAAAACAAACGAGGCATCCGCGTCAAGCTCCTCGCTATATCCGCAACAGGTGTCCGGCTCAAGCCACTCGTCTGCGCACGTATCATTATGGTTGTAGCAAAGCAGCGCCGAAGCCTTGTGCCTCCCCGTACGGATAATGATCTGCCTATATCCGGGCGCGCTGTGTTCGTATACCAGATCCGGATAGTCGCCCTCATTGATGGCAAAGGTACAAAACCGGAACCGGCGGTGATCGACATCCTGATGCTCCATCAAAAGCCACTCGCGGATGCTAAGCTCGCTATCCTCATCCAAAAGGGTAAAAAAGGTATCAAGGCCTTGGTTTTTTTCGCCCAGCTTTTTCGCAAGTCGTATGAGCAGATTGTGGAGCTGATCCCGCGATACCTGTTTGATTAGATAGTCAAACGCGCCCATCCGCAGCGCGCGTTGCGCGTAGGCGAACTCCGCGTATCCGCTGACAAGCACGATCTCGATATCGATGGATTGGTCGCGTAATGCTTCCATCATCTCAAGTCCATCCATGCCGGGCATTCGGATATCGCTGAACAGAACGTCTGGTTTCGCAGCAAGGCATTTTTCCATGGCTTCGATACCGTTTGTGGCGGTATCGATGACCTGAAACCCATAGTGTTCCCAATCCGCCAGATGCAGCAGCCTATAGGCGACCCAAGGCTCATCATCGGCAACGATGACGCGATACATAACGTTACCCCTCCTTTTGTTCCAATGGCAGAATGATCTCCACAGTTGTGCCCTCGCCCTCGCGGCTTTCAACCCGCAACACGCTTTTTTCATTATAGAAAATTCTTAGCCGGTGCGCAATGTTCCATAATCCTATACCGCCCTTGTCCGCTTCGCCATCATGGCTGTATTGATCCGTATTGGCCATGATATTTGCAATGGAATCCACGCTTTCCTGCGACATCCCCAGTCCGTTATCCGTTACACGCATATGCAGGAAGCCGTCTTGCGCATAGACATCTACCTGGATGCCGCCGGGCCCGATTTGTTTTTCCAGACCGTGGAATACCGCGTTTTCTACGATGGGCTGTAAAATCAGGCGCGGGATACGCAGGGTTCTGGCTTCCTGTGTCGCGTTGATCTGTATCGTGATGCGCCCCATAAACCGATGCCCTATGATAGTTGAATACTCCTGCATATGCATCAGCTCTTCTTCCACAGTCACAAAATCTTTGCCTCTTATGGCATATCGAAACATACCGGATAACGCTTGGCTGATTTGCGCGATTTCCGGCGCATTGTATCGAAATGCCATACCGCTGATGCAATCCAGGGTGTTGTAAAGAAAGTGCGGGTTGATCTGACTGCGATAGGCCAATATTTCCAACCGGTTTGTTTCCAGAACAGCTTGATAATAATTTTTCTCCTGTTCTACGAACGCCTCGCTCTTTGCGACCAGAGATTGCAGCATGAGATTCATGGAAACGACCATCGTCGATAATTCCTCATAACTGTCCTCGGGAGATTGATATATAAGGTTTCTCGGGTCCTTTGAAACGCTGCGCATAAACCGGCTGATGCTCTCTATAGGCGATAGGATCCGCCTGGAAATCAACAGAAGGAACAGCAGAATAATGATGATGATCAGGATGCCGGTTGCGATCGTTACCCACCAGACGGTTAGGATATCATCTGCCAGAGCGCCAGCTTCAAAGCTTGTAACCAGCTCCCAGCCAGTAGAATTGATCATCGATTCACTGGTAATTGTATTGTTTTGTAAAGGCAAAGTTTGTTCGCTACTTGCCGCCAGTATCCGGCCGCTTTCTCCATATAGCGTCATTCGGCTGCCCTGATAGATATTTCCTGCCTTCACCTGGCTTTGCACGTAGGACAGATTAACGGCAAAGATAACGGTGCCCATAACGTTATGGGAAAGCCCTCCCGTTCCTGTTTCAATGATCGGGATGGTAAGCGTATAACACGATAGTGTATGGCCGATGTAAGGGTTTGGCGGGTATACCGTATGATAACGAATATTCGATGGAAGTTCGATGCTGTCTCCCTGCATAATGGCCTGGAATCCGGTTCCGTTGGCCGTAATAAAATGGCCGCTTTCATCATAAACCGAAAATCCCATGACGGCATTGTTGATATACACAATATTAGAATAAACGGATTGCACATCCTGGAACAGCGCGATTCGGGATGCCGGGTCTTTTTCCTTCAAAAACGCTTGCATGGAAGGGGAATAACACATGGAAAAGGCGATTTCTTCAACACCTTTTAAGTAATCCTCAATATTAATGCAGGTTTGCCTGTGTGTCATGCGCAAAAAATCAACCGTGTTGTTCACAAACACATTTCTCATAAAAACCACATTGAATGCAAACGTTAAGACGACCAGAACAATGATAAGTACACACAGCCGCCAGAATGTTTTTCGCATACTTTTCCCGTTGCTCATATCGCGCCAACTCCTATATCCATCGTTATTATTTATCATACAGGACATTCTTGTTTAAAACAATGAAAATGACATAAATCTGCGGATGGATTGACATAACCATTTCGGTTGTGTTCTGATATCATACAAATTACAAAGGATCTTTTGACCTAAACAGAATAGTAATCAAGGAGGAAACGGTATGAGGAAACTTACATCAATGCTGTTGGTATTCGGCCTAATTTTGACCATGCTGCTTGGAAACATCGGAGGGGCGCTTGCTGAAACTACGGATATTTCGTGGTTTTTGGTTACGGGGGTCGTTCCTTCTTCCTGGGATCAGAGCCAATATGTTATGAGAACCATCACTGAAAAGACGGGTGTGACGGTAAGCGCGACCACGCCGGCGGATGATGCCGACACAAAGCTGAACCTCATGCTGGTCAATGGGAAACTGCCGGATATTGTTACACTCACGAATGAAACGTTGATCAAAGAGCTGATCGAAGCGGATTTGGTTTGGGATATGCAGGAGTTCTTTGAAACCTATATGCCGGACAGTCACCTGATTAACGGCGGGTTTCCCGAGGATATCAAAGCCGCGTTGCAAGCCCGCGACGGCGGTTGGTACAGCTTGCCCAGCCATATCTTGTCTCCTGAAAACCGTACGATATGGGGGCTGAATCCCAAGACGGAAAAACTGTGGCTTTCCACTGATTACCGCGAAGGCCGCGGCGTGATCTTCAATAAAAACATCATGGATGAATTGGGAATCACGGAAGAGGATGTGCAGACGGAAAGCGGACTGTTGGCCGCTCTGGAAATCGTAAAGAACGCCAATCTGACTGTGGATGGGATGAGCGTATATCCGATGCTGGCGGATGGCAGCAACTTCAATGGCTCCAACTGGAAGAGCGACCATGGTGCGTTGGGCGCGTTGACGTGGATGTTCGGCGGAATGCCTGTTGACGAGAACGGCAACTGGTTTACGCTGTACCGCACGGCAGAATTCAAACATGCCCTTCGGTTCCTCAACACCTGCGCAGAAAAGGGATATATAGACGCCAACCAGTTCACGTTTGACCGTGCCGCCCGTGAGGCCGCCTGCCGCGCCGGACGCGTGTTCTGCTTCCTTGGGCATACCTCAGATACAGGTTTCTATGACAAGGCAAACAATGGATTTGAGTTTTATACGCCCGGAGTAATCCTGTCCGATAATGGCGAAAAGCCGGTTCTTGCCAAGGACGGCACCATCGGGCGCGGCTGGCTTCAAAATTTCGTTTCAAAGGATACCAAAAACCCCGAAGCTGTTGCGAAATTTCTGGACTATATGACCAGCGAGGAAGGGTTGATGCTTTGGAACTACGGCGAGCCCGGTGTGGACAGTGAATGGACCGCGGATGGTCTCATCAAACGCACGGAGGAAGGTTCAAAAAAGGCAAACAATGCGGCTGTAACCGGCGTTGGCGCTTTTTGGGCCTTCTGCAATCAAAACTTTGATCAGAAGTTCATGGATCCCAGCGTCGATTATGGCATTGAACCCCAGTGTGCATTCGGCGCGAATCCGGCGACGCAGAAGTATGATTCTGCAGCGTTTGACAATTTGCCAGGCGGTTATCTGGAAAGCAATACGGATATGCTGGCCGTGTCCAACGAAGTGAAGACGTTTGCGGGAACGGAGCTGGCCAACATCATCCTGACGGCTACAGAAGAGGATTTTGATGCGCGCTACGATGCCTTCCTGGCCCAGCTGGACGCGCTTCGACTGCCGGAGCTTGAGGCGTATATTAACGAGGCCGTACAGCAAAACTACGAAACGATGGGCGT
>JAJFVI010000056.1 GCA_021371895.1 Eubacteriales bacterium
GTCGAAAAACAAACCAGGTTGAAGCGTATAAGGCGTTGACATGATCGTTACACATATCATGCTGATTAGGAGTCCGTTGAGAATCGGTAGTAGTCGGCGATATCTGGAAGGAATGATATTGATCAGCTCGCAAGTAATAAATAAAACCAACAACAGCATGGAGTTGTTAATCATGGAAACAGCCATTGGTGATACCATATACTATGCTCCTCCCACCAACTACACATAACTTTATTGGTTGTTCAAGGATATGTTTATGTTTTTACCGTAAAGTATATCGTTATACTAAACGCTATTTCTTTGACCGTAAAATATAAGTAAGCTAATTCCTAAGCTAACTATTTCTGATGTGATTCTCGTAAGCCAGTATCTCTACTGTTATTCTAAGTATATCATAGGATCTTATCAATTGAAATAAAACATGCGAATATCAAGGAAATTTTGTGCGTGGATTAACATTAATGTTATATTTCTTCATCAAATAATCAATTTATTTCTTTATTATTAGACTACCTTTTCGGGGAGCAGGTTAAAGCCGACTTCCATATCAAATACAGTGAAAAAACAATGTCCCCACCGTTTGCCCCTTGCAATGAAAGCCAGCTCGTGTTATCTTGTATCCATAGTTGTAGGACGGTCGACATCGTACCGTTTGAACGATTACAAAGACGTAATTGCATTGTCGACATCATTTGCAGCTTGCACTGAAGCAACGCTGTTTTGTTTTGTCCTACCGCTTGTTTGGCGACAACCTGAAGCATGAAGGTTGCGGCGAAAGGAGTGGATGCCCGGTTTGCGACAAATCGACCCTGATGACGACAGCCGTTGATCCTATCGTTGCTGGTGAGTACACGGAAATGATGAGGAGGAAGAAATAATGAATATTCGTAAGCTGATCACCATCCTGTTGGCCGTACTGCTGACCCTTTCCCTAACGGTCGGAAGTGCCGGTGCCACCGATACATCCGCCGCTAAAACCAAGGTTGCCTTGCTCCTCCCCGGTTCGCTGAACGACGGTGGCTGGAACGCTAACGCCTATGCCGGCTTGATGGCGCTCAAAGACAAGGGATACGAGGTTGCGTTTACCGAAAGCGTAGCGATCTCCGCCATCGAGGAAGCGTTCAACAACTATGCTTCTCAGGGATATAACCTGATCGTCGGGCACGGGTTTGAATTTGGCGAACCGGCCATGCGCGTAGCGCCGCAGTATCCCGATGTGAAGTTCTTCGTCAGCGGCAAAATGCCGGACGGCGTGAGCGTGGAGGAAATCCCCTCCAACCTCGGCTTCATGGACATGAAGGAATACGAAGCCGCCTATCTCGCGGGCATCGTGGCCGCGGGTATAACAAAAACCAACAAAATCGGCTACGTTGCCGGTATGGAAATTCCCTCGCAGCTGTCCAACCTTGCCGCGTTCGTAACCGCGGTGAATACCTACAACCCCGACGCCAAAGTGTACGGCATCGTAACCGGCACGTTTGAAGATCCCGCCAAGGGTCAGGAAGCCGCCAAGGCGCAGATTGAGTTGGGCGCGGACATCATCGTGCAGTCCGCGGATTCCACGGGCATGGGCGCCATCGAAGCGGCCATCGCCGCCAACGTGTACATCATCGGCTACGGCGCCGACCAGAACGAACTGGCTCCCGACCTGGTGCTGACCTCCTTCATCACCAAGAACGCGGAAGTCATTCAGATGCAGGTGGAGCGCATTGAAAACGGCACATTCGGCGGCCTATGGTCCCCTGGCGTCGCGGAAGGCATCTGCTACCTGGCGCCATACCACAACCTGGACAGCGTAATTCCCGAAGCCGTCAAGGCAAACGTTGAAAAAGCGAAGGCTGATATCCTCTCCGGCGCGCTGGTCGTACCCGCCATCTACGAGCGCATCGACCAGATCCTCCCGTAAGGCAGCGTTTTATCGCAGCGGGAGAGGGTATGTACGCCCTCTCCCGCTTTCGGGAGCACTGCTGCAAAGAAGGGGGCGTGTCGGCGTGGAGGACATGCTGGTGATTCGCAACATCACCAAACAATTTGGCGACAGCAAGGCAAACGACAACGTACACCTGACGGTGCGCAGCGGCGAGGTGCATGCGCTGCTGGGTGAAAACGGCGCGGGTAAAAGCACGCTGATGAACATTCTTTATGGGTTATACAAGCCAACCGGCGGGCAGATCGTCTACCGCGGGGAGGAAGTCGTCATCGACAGCCCGATGAAAGCCCTGTCGCTTGGCATCGGCATGGTTCACCAGCATTTCATGCTCATCCCGGCATTCAAAACCTGGGAAAATATCATTCTGGGCACGGAAGGTGACGGCAAGCTTAAGGTGGACGTGCGCATCGTGCGCGAACGTATCTTAACAATCGCGCGCCAGTACAGCCTGCAAATTGATCCGGACGCGCGCATTTCCACCCTTTCGGTTGGCTTGCAGCAGCAGGTGGAAATCGCCAAGGCGCTGTACCGCGGCGCCGAACTGCTGATATTGGACGAACCCACGGGCGTATTGACCCCGCCCGAAAAGGCGAAACTGTTTGAAACGCTCCGCAGTTACGCCAACAGCGGCCATTCGGTCATCTTCATCTCCCATAAGCTGGACGAGGTAATGGAGATCAGCGACCGGGTTACGGTGCTGCGCGGGGGTAAAAACGTCGCCACCGAAAATACCGCGGATATGGACAAACAAAAACTCGCGCGACTCATGGTGGGTCGCAATGTGGATTTTGGCGTACAGAAGGACAGCTTTGCCGGCGAGACGTCGCAGGTGCTGAGCGTACACAATCTGGTTGTGCCGGGAAACCGCCTTGTGTCTTCTCTCAAGGGGGTAAGTTTTACCATACGCGCCGGTGAAATCGTCGGTATCGCGGGTGTGGACGGCAACGGGCAGGCGGAACTGGCGGAAGCCCTGACAGGTCTGCGGCATGTGGAGCAGGGCGAGGTGCTTTTGGGCGGTCAAAATATTAAAAATATCTCCCCGCGCAGGGTAATCGACACGGGCGTCGCCCTGATTCCGGAAGACCGTAAAAGCGTCGGCACCGTGAAAAACTATACCATTGATCAAAACATAATCCTCCGCCGGGAGAAGGCGCCTTCCGCAAGCAGGCACGGCATGCTTGCCTATAAGCGCATAACCCGCCGGACGGATGAGATGATAAAGGAATACGATATCCGTTACACAGGCAGATATCTGCCCGTAAGCGCCCTTTCCGGCGGCAATCTGCAAAAGGTGATTCTGGCACGCGAGATCAGCGCCAACTGCCGACTCCTGATCGCCATGCACCCGACCCGCGGGCTGGACGTGGGCGCGATTGAGTTCGTACACGCTAAGCTGCTGCAAGCACGCGAAAAGGGCACCGCGCTATTGCTCATCTCCTCGGAGCTGGAGGAGATCCTGGCGCTTGCGGATCGGGTATTCGTCATGTGCGACGGCCGGTTTGCAGGCGAGCTGACCCAGCGCAACATCACCATGGAAAACATCGGCATGCTGATGGGCGGCGAAACACTCGCGGCGCAAAAGGAGGGGGAAGCAGATGCGTAAGCACTCAAAAAACGGGGACGTGCTGGATACAGCGCGTACCATACTGTACTCCATCCTGGCCGCCTTTCTTGTGAGTATGGTGTTTATCCTTGCGCTGGGGGTCAATCCCCTGAGCGCTTTTGCCGCGATGTCCGCGGGTGTGTTCGGGCGGGCGTACGGCCTCGCCGAAACCGTGGCCAAGGCGACGCCGCTGATCATCATCGGACTGGGCATCACCATCGCTTCACGCGGTGGGTTAGCCAATCTGGGAGGCGACGGGCAATACTACATGGGCGCTCTTTCTTCCATTTGCGTCGGTTTGTTCTTGCCCAAAGGAACGTCTCCCATGATCGTATGGGTTCTGGCCTTTATGGCGGCAGTCCTGTTCGGCGCTTTCTGGGGAGGTTTGGCCGGTTTTCTGAAGGCGCGCTTTCACACCAGCGAGGTCATTATCACTATTATGCTCAACTATGTGGCGCTCTACCTGGTCGGTGCGTTGGTCAACGGCGCGCTGCAGGCGCCCGGAGGCATACCGCAAACCAGGGCGCTGGATAAGGCGTATCAGTTCGTAAAGCTCATTCCGGGTACGCGCGTACACGCCGGAATCCTGATCGGGCTTGTGCTCGCGCTCCTCGTCTGGCTCCTGTTTAAAAAGACCACTTTGGGCTACCGTATCCAGACCGTCGGAGAATCGCCGCGTGCCGCGCAATACGGAGGTATCAACGTGAAGCGCTACGAAGTCATCATCATGGGGCTAGCCGGCGCGGCGGCGGGTATCGCGGGCATGGTGGACGTATACGGTGTACACTTCCGCGTGCTGGAGGGCATCACCAACGGCTTTGGTTTCACAGCGCTGCTGATTGCGCTGCTGGCAAGGCTGAACCCGTTGGCTGTGGTGCTGGGAAGCCTGTTTATCAGCGCGCTTACGGTTGGCGCAAACGCCATGCAAATTCAAATGAACGTACCGACCTCCATCGTCAATGTTGTGCAGAGCCTGATCATCTTCTTTATGCTGATTCTGCCCGGCATCCGCAAAAGACGGCTGTCCAGACGGAAGCACGGTGGCGGTTTAGCCGTGGCCGCGCCAGCCGACCCGCAGACAACCGTCGTCGGCTGAACCCGCCGGAGCTAAGGCCAATACGGATTGAAATGAAAGGGCGAATGCAATGAGCGTTATCTTTTCGGAAGTGTTTCTCGTAACCTTGCTGGCTGCCGGAGTACGCATGGCAATGCCCATACTGCTGGCGGCAACCGGCGAAGTGTTCGCGGAGCGCTCCGGTATGCTCAACATTAATCTGGAAGGGCAAATGCTGATGGGGGCGTTTGTCTCCTTTGTGGTGGGCTATTACACCCACAGCATGGTGCTCGCGCTTGCCGCCGGGATTTTAGCCGGGGTGCTGACCGCGATGCTCATGAGTCTGGCCTGCATCACCTGGCACGCGCAGCATACCGTGGTGGGCATCACGCTGAATATGTTTGTGCTTGGTTTTACCAGCTTCTGGTATAGGGTCGCTTTTGGCATCACCACCTCACCGCCCAAAGCTGATCTTGCGGGTTCCGGCACACAGGCCATACCGCTGCTATCCAAGATTCCCCTATTGGGCCCGGTGCTGTTTAACCAGAGCTTTCTGTTTTACGCAGCGCTGATCATTGTAGCCGTTTCGTATTTTGTCATCTTTAAAACACGGTTCGGGCTCAAGATTCGCGCGGTAGGGGAATACCCCCGCGCGGCGGAAACCATGGGAGTCAATCAGATTAAAATCCGATACATCTCCATGGCGATCTGCGGGGCGCTGGCAGGGCTGGGCGGTACGTTTCTTTCCATCATCTCGCTCAACCGGTTTGTGGATAACATCACGGCCAGCCGTGGGTTTATCGCCCTCGCCATTGTGATTTTCGGAAAATGGAATCCGTGGCTGGTGCTGTGCGGCTCACTTTTTTTCGGCATTGTGGACGCACTCCAGCTCCGGCTGCAGGCAATCGGCCTCAACGTTCCCTACCATCTGATGCTGATGCTTCCCTATGCGCTGACCATCGTGGTGATGGTGTTCACGGCCGGCAAATCCGAAAGCCCGGCGGCACTGGGGCAGGATTACGAGCGCGAAGTGCTCTAGGGACCCGCTGCATAAAAGCTCTCCACGTCTGCTTGGGCAGCCGCAAAGCGTTATAATCAGCGGTTACCTGGCCTATCGAGAAGCGAGGTGTATCCCCAATGGATGGTCTTGCATGTTAGGCGTCCATGTAAAAAAAGCCATCCGTTACAGCCGTACCCATCCAAACTATCATCAATAGGCAAGGAGGAAATCACATGAACGACCTGGTTTTAAAAAACATTGATAAAATCGTAAGCGGCGATATCCAAAAGGGCATCCTCCCGGGCGACGCGATTGTTGTGCGCAACGGGCTGATCGCGCAAATCGGCATGCTGCAGGATTTGGATACTTCCGGCATTGATACCGTGGTGGAAACCAATGGTCAGATCGTGATTCCGGGGCTGATCGATTGTCACATCCATAACACGCTGGATGATTATGCACCGCAGCGCGGCGCGGTCGGCACTTATTCGGACGCTTTGTATTACGGCACGACCAGCATGATTTCCGAAGGCGAGCAGGGGCCGGGCTGGCCGCGCTTTTATGACGACGCTATCGGCTGCAAGGCCGCCGCGATTCTCGCAAAGCGCGTGTTCGACCGTTTCCGGCCAGGCGGGGCGCTCAAGTTCCACGGCGGCGCGCTGGTGCTGGTACACGGGCTTACCGAAGCGGATTTTAAAGAAATGCACGACGCGGGCGTGTGGCTGATTGCCGAAATCGGCGGCGGCGGCCTTTCCGACCCTGCGGAAGTGGAACCGATGCTCGTATGGGCGCGTAAGTATAACTTCTTTTTCTCCGTGCATCTGGCGCCGCCCTCCATCCCCGGTTCCTCCTGGGTCACCTCCAAAGAAATTATGCAGCTGAAACCCAACAAGGTAGCCCACACCAACGGCGGCTCCACCGCAGTTTCCTACGACCACATCGAGCGCCTGATGGATGAAAGCGACCTTACACTGGAGCTGGTGGTGAACGGCAACTTTGTCAATTTCAACAAGATGCTTAAACATCTGGACAAGAAGAACGAACTGCACCGCCTGGTGATGGGCAGCGACGCCCCCACGGGGCAGGCCTCCCTGCCCGGCGCCATCAACCGCTCGATCGTGAAGGCCTCCGCGCTCAACGACATCCCCGCGTGGAAATGCATCGCCATGGCGACCGGCAATACGGCGGATCTGTACAAGCTGAACACCGGTAAGATTGAAGTAGGCCGCGAAGCCGACTTGCAGGTAATCGACAATCCGCCGGGCTCGGTAGGTACGGACGCGCTCAAGGCCATTGAGAACGGCGATCCGTTCGGCAACTCCATGGTGATCGTGGATGGGCGCATTATCGCATTCCGCGGCAAAGATTCCCGCCCCACGGCGCGCTATTGCACCGTAAACGGCGAAATGGCCTATGTGAGCGGCATCACGGAGCACCTGTTCTTCCCGCCGCAGGTAGGCCGCCATTATGAAGGGTTTAAAGGCTGATCTGACGAAATAAGGGAGTGCGCCGCCGTACGCATGTGCGGCGACGCCCCTCTTTTCGTAAAGGGTACAGGCCTGTAAAACACGGATTTGGGTTTACCAACTTCCGATGGGAGGTTATACGATGGGTACGTTGCTTATCAAAAATGCGGATGCGATTGTGACGGTGGATCATCAGGATCGCGTGCTGCAAAACGCCAGCCTGCTGATCGAAGATAATGTGATTCGCGCAATCGGCGATGGCCCTTATGAAGCGGATGAGGTAATCGACGCCAGGGGCTGCTATGTGTACCCCGGCCTGATTAACACCCACCACCACCTGTACCAGACGTTTACGCGCAACCTGCCAAAGGTGCAGCGCATGGAGCTGTTTGATTGGCTGCGCACGCTATACGAAATCTGGCGAGGTCTGGACGATGATTGGATCTATCACAGCTCGCTGGTCGGCATGGGCGAACTGATGAAGTACGGCTGCACGACGTGCATGGATCACCATTACGTATTCCCCAAACAGGGTTCGGAAAACTTTCTGGCACAGCAGTTTGCCGCGGCGGATGATCTGGGTATGCGCTTTTTTGCCACGCGCGGCAGCATGTCCCGCGGAAAAAGCGACGGCGGCCTTCCGCCGGATGATCTGGTGCAGGACGTGGATACCATTCTCAAGGACAGCCAACGCCTTGTGGAAGCCTTTCACGACCCTTCCCGCTTTTCCATGCACAACGTTGCGCTCGCGCCCTGCTCCCCTTTCAGCGTGACCACGGATTTGCTGAAGCAATCCGCCCTGTTGGCGCGCAGCCTGCATGTCCGTCTGCATACACACCTGTGCGAAACCCGCGACGAAACGGATTTTTGCCTGCAAATGCTGGGCAAGCGCCCGCTAGCCTACATGGAGGATTGCGGATGGCTGGGAAGCGACGTATGGTATGCGCACGGCATTTACTTTGAGGATGAGGAGCTGCGGCTGCTCGCACAAACGGGCACCGGCGTGGCGCACTGTCCCGTATCCAACATGAAACTTGCCTCCGGGGTCTGCCGCGTGCCCGAAATGCTGGAGATGGGCGTGCCCCTCGGACTGGCGGTGGATGGCAGCGCCAGCAACGACTGCTCAAACCTGTTGGCGGAAATCCGCGCGGCGTACCTGCTGCATCGGCTCACCTACAGCGCAAAAGCGCCTACGGGGTACGATCTGCTCAAGCTCGCCACCCGCGGCAGCGCCGGGCTGCTGGGGCGGGACGATATCGGCAGCCTGGAACCGGGCAAGGCAGCGGATCTGTTTTTGCTGGACGTGAACCTGCTGGAACTGGCCGGCACCCATCTCGACCCCGCTAACCTCCTTGGTACGGTCGGGTATGCCCGCCCCGCAAAGTATGTAGTGGTTAACGGCAAAATCACCGTTCGGGATGGAAACCTGCTCAATATCGACGAGCCTAAAATCACCAGACAGGCAAACAAACTGGTAGCCGGGATGCTGCAGCGTGCCGAAGGAGGGCAATAGTATGCTCCGTCGACTGCAAAACCTGACATGGAAAGCATTGGATGCCCTTAACCGAGAGCAGGCAATTTACCTGCTCCCGATCAGCTCTAACGAGCAGCATGGCTGGCATCTGCCCGTCGGCACGGATGATTTGATCCTCGAAGCCGCGCTGAACGCGCTGGAAAGCCGAACCGACCTCCCTGGGGAGTTACTGCGCATGCCGTCGCAGCACTATGGCAATAGCCACGAGCATCTGGACTATGCGGGCACGATCTCCCTGCGCTGCGGCACCCTTGCACAAATTGTGGAGAATATGCTAGAATGTATGCAAATCCATGATTTCCGCCGTTTGGTGATCGTCAACTCCCACGGCGGAAACACGGCACTCCTGCAAGCTTACGCGCAGGAGTGGGAACAGCGTTATCACATCGGGTTATATACCGTCAACTTTTGGGTATCCGATTTTTTTACGGATGCGCAAAGCATGCTCCAAACGCCGCTATCCAACGATATCCATGCCGGCGAGCTGGAAACATCCTTAATGATGTATCTCTATCCGCAATTGGTAGCCGACGCGTTTGCAACGCCAGAAAACGATGTGGCAACCACCCTGAGCGAATATCATTCCGGTTGGAGCACGCAGCAGTTATCGCCGCGGAGCGGTACGCTTGGCAACGCGTCCCTAGCGACAGCCCAAAAAGGGGAGCAGCTCTTCCGCTACCTTTGTGATAAGTTGGCCGCGATTCTGCGGGAGATCGGAAATACCGGGGGCTGATCACGCCGCGCGGAAGGCCGACAATGCCAGGAAACACAACCGACCTGTTTTCTGGTCGGCCTTACGGTGAGGAGATTGGGTATGGAGAAAATCGTCCGCAGTAAAACGCTCAGCAATAAAGTGTACGACGTGATGAAGCAACTCATTATGGAGATGAAGCCCGGTGCCAACCGGCTGCCCTCGGAGGATGAGCTGGCTAAAAGTCTCGGCG
>JAJFVI010000064.1 GCA_021371895.1 Eubacteriales bacterium
TGCCGCCTTCGCTGCAATCAATTTCAAGGCCATCACGGCTACCGTTTTTTCAGTGCTCATCGCGTTCTCCAGCGCATAACACGGCGGTCAACAAGACCGCCCGCAAGCGTCGTCGTAAATCAAACGCCCGAGGTGGGCGGCTTGTTACCTTCGGCGTTAGGGGCTTGCCCCCACTGTGCTGCCATTGCGTTTGCAACCCCTTCCAATGTCCTGCTCCGTTCCTTCCACCTGTTTGGGCCGGGTGGCATCTTGTGAACCCGTGCTTCCCGTCCATCCACAATGTTTGTGGGTGTCAGCTTCGGCAGCCCTTTCAGCCAAAGGCAGGTCGCCTTTGTTTCTCCGTGGCCGTATTGCCACGGCTGAATCACCTGGTCTGGCTTGCGTATCCGGCTCGAAATAATGCTTATCGGGTTTTCAAGCGCAATTCGTTCGATGGGCGCATCCAGCAACATCCTCACAAAGTCCAATGCTTCAGCCTGTTCGGTCAGCTTGTCCTTGAACCACCGCGCCCCACTGACGGCCAGGTGGGTGCATGGCGGGTGTGCAATCATCAAATCCCATCCTTGCCCCATCAAGTCGCGCACATCACCCTGATAGTGCGGCCCCGGCTCGTCGGTAGGCAGCAGGTCGCAACTCATCGCCTCATGTCCCGCCCGCAAAAAGGCATCACGCACGCGCCCGCTGTACTCACATGCCACTAAAACCCGCATTCGTTCTCTCCCAAAATTCGCCCCTAACATTTCATTCGAGCCGACCGCCGCAAGCGGCGTCGGCTCAATTCAAGCGTTAGCGGTCACAGGCTGCACGCTCTGCACGCCTCAACCTTCCCGAATAAATCGCCGTTCAGCTCCACGCCTCGCGGCACCTCTCCGCGCTCAAATCGCAAGCGCAGTCCTTTCAAGTCTGCGGGCCAAGTATCGCGCCCATCGCTGCGGAAGGTATGCCCTACTTCGGCCTCTTGTGCTTCCGCGCTGGCGTAGTAATCCGGGTATTCCTTCCACAATTCCCACCAGTCGCCTAGCCGCTGGTAGGGGCAGCGTGCGCAATCGGTGCGCTTCGGTATCATCACGCCACGCTCTGCCAGGTATCGCTGCACATCGGCCAAACCCCAGCCCCATTCCCGCATCGGGTAGCGTTGTTCCACGCTGTCGCCAAAAATCCCGCCTTGCCGTTCCGGCTCGTCTGCTCTCAGCCCAACATAGGCCACGCATGGCGCGTTCTTCGCATACCAGGCTATCGCCGTCTCAATCTTTAGCATCCGGGTACACCACCGCATCCTCCAGCTAGGCAGCGCGTTCATTTCGGCAATTAGCTGGTTCAGGTCTAGCTTGTGCGTCACCTTCTCCAGTGGTTTGCCAAGCAGGCATTCCAGTTTTGCCCAATGCAAAAGCACATCCGGCAACTCGTCTCCGGTCGGCGTGCATACATAGCGCCAATCCGTCTCCGGGTGCAGTTCCGCCAGGCGCAGCGCCATCGCCGTGCTGTCCTTTCCGCCACTCAGCCAAACTACGTGCGTTGTCATGTCATCACCAAGTTGAAAAAACCGCTAACACGGCGGTCAACAGCGACCGCGCTGAAGCGCGGCGCGTTACCTTATGCGTTGGGCGTCTTGTTCTCAGCCGCCTGCGACGCAATCGCGTTGTCGATCTCCTCGTCGAGCATGGCCTGAATCTCTTGGTGGGCAACGTTTAGTTTTCCGTCTGTTCCCCTCGCGCTCTGCATCCACGTCAGATCCTGCGTAATGCGCCGAAGCTTGGCGGCAGCATGCTTCCGCAGCCATCGGTAGCGACCAGCGTCTTGATCGTCACGCTCGTTGTATTCACAGAGCGCGTCAGCGATCCGGCCAAGCTCGGGCTGCCGTTCCACTTTGAGGCGCAGCGCAGCGTCTCGCGCCGCTTCCATGTTTTGCAGCATTTGCCGCAGTTCTGCGTTCTCCTCTCTCAGGCTCGTGATTTCTTTGATCGCGGCGCGCTCTTTCGTTGCCCTGTCGGCATACAGCGCATACCAGTCTGCGGCTTGCTGGGCCAGGATGGCGTTTGCGTCTTGCAGCTCCGTCAGCCGGTTGGTCTCCGAGTGCTCTGGTGAGGCGGCGTCATCCTGCCGAGGGTAGCTCCCGGCAACATCTCCGGTCGCCGGGTCGCGGTAGGCGGTAATTCCTGTCGGTACGTTGCTCTTCAATCGCTGCACCATCGTCATCTCCTAACGGGCGCCGTAACGCCCAACAAAACGCTGCACCGGATGCTCCGCCGCTACGCGGCTCCGCCCCGGTGAGCTTGGTCGTTAGGCCCCTCAAATAGCAGTGTTCCAGGTGGTAGAGGGTTAAGAATCCAAGCCACCTCTGCCGCAAAATCATCAGAATCAATTACGCGAGCAATTGCCTCGCCACATCCAATCTGACTCATTGCGTAAGCCCATGCAGCTTTCGCCACTTTATGTGCGTGCTCTTCGTTATCTTCAGCATCTGTCTTTACAATTCCAGAGCCTTCCTCGAACCACCACCTATCAAAGTCAAGCTTCATTTTCCTCTCCTTCATTGGGCCTCAAAAACACCGGCACATCTCCGTCCAGAGAAGATGGTCCAAATTTCGCTGATCGCAGTTTTGCATCGTGGCCAGACGCTAGTCTCTGTAGCTCGTAGGCTGGGAGGTATCCTACGGGTATGCCCCGTACTTCTACCTGCGCTTCCGCCTCACCCTTCAATTCGGCGATCCTGAACAAAGTGCCTTCCAGATCGTTGCAGCCGTCAGCACCTATCCCTAGCGCATAATCGATTTCGGCCAGCGCCTTTACCGCCGCCTCAAACATCGTTTTGTACTGATCCATCGTTCTCTCCTAGTTACACCGTGGCCTAACACGGCGGTCAACAGCGACCGCGCTGAAGCGCGGCGCGTTACCTTAGTCGTTCTGCACCCGTTCCAGCGTCACCGTCTCGCCGGTTCGCGTCACTCGGTAGGTTTCTCCCTGGGCTTTCGCCAATAGGTGCAGGGCGTTGCTGGAGTAGGTGACACCCCAAATATTCCAAGTGTCCGTCTCCCAGCAATAGCCATGCGTTTTGCTCATGCGCCAAAAAAGGAAATCTAGCGGGTACAGTACTGCCCGCACTGTCCGCGCCCACCATGGCAGGATTGTTCCTTCTGGAATTCCGCTTCGCACCCAGTTCCAAATGGCTTCTCTCATGTCATCCTCTGGTTCCGTTCAATACATTCAAGCCGCTGCCACCTGATTTAGGCTGGTCAGTCGGCGTCTTTCTTGCGCCTTGGCGGCGCCCTCGACGACGATCCGCACGGCCTCGATCTGCATGCCTGTTTCGAACGGTACGCCCATGCGCGCCAGCGTTGTCTTGGCGTAGTGCGCGCGCAGCATGTCTGGTGGGGGTTCTGTTTTCACGGCGCAACCTGGTCGCGCATCACCCGCCGCGTCTGCGTCTTCGTACCGGTAAGGATCGCGCGCACCATCGGCGCGCTGAATAGGATCGGGTGTTCTTTCATGACGATTTCCACATCGCAACGATCCGCGGATGGACGCTGAGGGCGACGTTGTAGCCGATCGGTCCGCCGAGCAGCACGGCGATGAGCTGGGGCAGGCTGGCGTCCGGAACGTAGCGCCACAGGGTGAGCTGTGCGGTGCCGATGGCCAGGCTGGTAAGGCTGCCGAGCACGCGCGAGCGGTGGATGACGTTCTGTTGCTGGAAAACGAGCAGGAAAACGGTGGCGAAAGCGGCGAAGAAAAGGGCGGTTTCGGTCATTTTTAAATTCCCATCACGCTATCGATGACCGTCATCACGGCCAGGTTAAACCCCAACCGGCCCATCACCTCGCCGCCCTTGACTTCGCGATGGGAGCCGCATCCAGTTGGGATGCTGAGCGTGATCT
>JAJFVI010000086.1 GCA_021371895.1 Eubacteriales bacterium
GTAGAGCTGATTCAGCAGAACCCTTACCGGTTGGTGACCGATATTGAGGGTGTGGGCTTCCTAACTGCCGACCGCATCGCGCTGAGCATGGGCATCGATCCCCACAGCGAGTTTCGCGTGCGCACGGCGCTGTATTACCTGCTCAGCGACGCCGCGGCGAGTGCCGGGCATACCTATCTGCCCAAGTCCGCGCTCATCCAGCGTGCGGTGCAGATGCTGCATGTGGAGGAAAGCCTGGTGGTCAACCAGGTGACCCAGGCGCTGCTGAGCAAAATGCTGATGAGCTTCCGCCTGCCCGAACAGGAGGAGGACGGGTTATGCCTGCCCTTCTATTTTTACGCCGAAAGCGAAATTGCCACGCGCCTGCATTACCTGATGGAGGCGCACCCGTATAAGAAGGTGGAGGGCTTCACCCGGCGGATGGCGGAGCTGGAGAAGGAGCTGGGTATCCGCCTGAGCCCTATGCAGCGCAAGGCGGTGCGCAGCGCGGTAGAGGAAGGCGTGCTGATTATCACCGGCGGCCCCGGCACCGGGAAAACGACCATTATCCGCTGTATGATCCAACTGCTGAAGGACGATAACGCCATCCTGCTGTGCGCGCCCACCGGCCGCGCGGCCAAGCGGATGACCGAGGCGACGGGGGAGGAAGCGAAAACCATCCACCGGATGCTGGAGTATGGCGGCGAGGAAAACGTGTTCGCGCGGGATGAAAACTACCCGCTGGAGACGGATTGCCTGATTGTGGACGAGATGAGCATGGTGGACGTGGCCCTGATGCGCGGGTTGCTGCGGGCGACTCTGCCGGGGACGCGGCTGATCCTGGTGGGCGATGCGGATCAGCTGCCCAGCGTCGGCGCGGGCAACGTGCTGCGTGATCTGCTGCAAAGCGAAATCGTGCCAAGCGTCCGCCTGACCGATATTTTCCGGCAGGACGAGAGCAGCATGATCGTCCTCAACGCCCACCGCATCAACGAGGGCGAAATGCCGGCTCTCAACGAGAAGGGCGCGGACTTCTTTTTTGAGCGCATGGCGACCCAGCAGGAGGCGGCGGAAACGATTTGCACGCTGCTCAAGGCCCGCCTGCCCCGGTATCTGGGCTTTCCCAAGGGAGAGTGGCAGCGCGAGGCGGTGCGCGCCATACAGGTGCTGAGCCCTACTAAAAAGGGAGATTGCGGCAGCTTGCACCTGAACCGGCTTTTACAGTCATCGCTCAATCCCGAACGGCCCGGGCTGGACGCCGTCCTCCATGGGGATACGGAGTTCCGCGTCGGCGATAAGGTCATCCAGACCCGAAACGACTATCAGCTCGCCTTCACCCGCAAAACGGCGGAGGGTACCGAGGAAGGCGCGGGGGTGTTCAACGGCGACGTGGGCTACGTGGAGGCCGTCGATCCCTCCGAACATATGGTCATCGTATGTTTTGACGAGGAACGAACGGTGACCTACCAAAAGCAGCAGCTGGATGCGCTGGAACTGGCTTATTGCCTTACGGTGCACAAAAGCCAGGGCTGCGAGTTTCCCGTGGTGGTGATGCCCGTGGTGGGCGGCCCGCCGATGCTGATGGCGCGCAACCTGCTTTATACGGCGCTGACTCGCGCGCGCCGGCTGGTGGTGCTGGTGGGCCGGGAGGAAGTGATTGCGCAGATGGTGGCCAACAATCATGTGGTGAAACGCTACACGACCCTTCAGGCGCGGCTGGAGGCGACGGTTCCGTGAGCCGGGCGGGGGAAATGCTGTTAACTCTTCTGTTTCCACAGCGTGTCGTTTGCCACGCCTGTGGCGAGCCGCTTCGCCGGGGCGAGGGGCTGCTGTGTGGGGCGTGCGCTGCGGAGCTGGCCAAGGACGCGTTTCCGCTGGGACGGGCACAGGCGCGGATTGGCGAATGTGCCGATTGCGCCATGGGCGCATTCCGTTATCAGGGTACGGCGGAAGCGCTGATGAGGGCGCTCAAGTTCGGCGCGGATCAGACTGCCGCCCTGCCGCTGGCGGAAGGGATGGCGGCGGTGTACGCGGCGACGGCGGAACTGCGCGGGGTGGAATTGTGCGTGGCGGTGCCTATGCACGGGAAGCGTCTTCGCCGCCGGGGGTACAACCAGGCGGAGGTGCTGGCCGAAGCCTTTGCCCAGAGCGTCGGGCTGCGGTTGGAGAAGGATATGCTGACGCGACTGCACCATAAGCGTTCCCAGGTGGGGCAGGGGCGTGCGGCGCGCCGGGAAAATATCGCAGGCGCGTTTGCCCTTTGTATAGAAGCGGCACCCAAGGTGCGTGGTCGCAGGATTTTGCTGGTGGACGACGTGCTGACCACGGGAGCGACCGCGGAAGAATGTGCCCGCGTGCTTCTGGAAGCGGGCGCGGAACAGGTGAGGGTACTAACGGCGTGCAGAGCCTGACGGTCGCGTTCGCTCCCTTTGTGAAAGGGATTGCGATCCTCCGAGAGCTCAGGCTTCGCCGGCTTCACTACCGTTCGCCGGCTCGCTTCGCTCTCCGACTCCGGGTCGCTTTTGCCTTCGGTGAAGTGTCCACAGGACATACGCTTCCCTCCGTCGCCGCCCAACCTTCCCCTGGGGCAGGAACGGACGAAGATGCTAAATGTGCTGGCGCCTTCTCTTGTTAGGATGCGGCTTGTTTCTCTCTTCGACTTCGGGTCGCTTTCACCTTCGGTGAAGTGTCCGCAGGACAACGCTTCCCTTCGTCGCCTCCCAAGTTCCCCTGGAGCAGGAACGGACGGAGTTGCTAAATGGGCTGGCGGTGGCTCCCTTGGGGAACAGTCGCATTTGCTCCCTCTGGGTGGGTGCCATTGGCTGTTAAGAGTGCTTGAAATAGCAGCGATGTAGCAAGCTTTATGACGACATAAAAGTAGTGTCGCCATAAGCGCGGGGTGTGCAGGGCGGGCAGTGTTTGGATGCGGAGGTTGTATTCGACTGGAAATCAACCAGATTAGCTATGCAGTTTCTGGATACGGGTCGAATTTCTTTGGCGCAAACGATTGCTTTTTGACCTCTTTTTCTGTGAAAATGGACGAATTCGCCTGTTTTCATGGAAATCCGGCCATATTCGCGCTCGCTTCCTTGCATTTCAGGAAAAGCTAATGTATAATAAGAACGTAGCCTGATATGGAAAGGAGGCTTTTTAATATGAAGTCTGTCAACATCAAGCTGAGCCTTGCCGAGAACGTGAAGTCGTTCGTGAACATCGTTAACCGTTATCCTTACGATGTGGATCTGCGCGCGGGTCGCCATGTGGTGGATGCGAAGTCGATTCTGGGTATCTTCAGCCTCGATCTGAGCAAGCCCGTCACGATGGAGATCTATACCGATTCCTGCGACGATCTCCTCGGCGATATTAAGCCTTTCATGGCTTAATGCAGCCTCCCGCTCACGCGGGTCATTCAAACGATCAATTCGGCCCCTTGCGGGTCATGTTCGGGGCAAAGCAAAGCTTTGCCCCGTTTCTGTATTGGGAGGAGCCTATGCCGATTAAATCACCGCCGCGGAAAGTATCCGAAACGGAGAATATGCTCAGGCTCCTGCTTTGCGTGGATACGCTGGGCAGCGTTACCCCCACGCAGCTTTGGACGTTCGTCATTGAGCAGGAGCTGATGGATTATGTGACCATGCGCCTTTGCCTGCACAAACTCCTTGGGGCGGGCGAGCTGGAAACGGGCGGGGGAGCGCTGGGAGAGCAGCTGATGGTGACCGATCGCGGCCGCGAGGCGCTCCGGCTTTTCGGCACGCGCCTGCCGGGAGTTGTACACGACCGGGTCAGCGTGGCCGCGCCCGAGTTCCGCAACCGGGTGCTGCGCAACCAGCAGGTGCGCGCCGCCTACGAAAGTGCGCGTCCCAACGACTACCGGCTGAACCTCACCATTTACGAAGGCGATCTGCCTACCGTGCGGCTGCATATGGAAACACACAACCGGGCACTGGCCGGGCGGACTATTCACCGTTTCGTGCCCTACGCCTCCCGAGTGACGACTTACCTGTACGGCCTGGCCGAACAGGCGCTTCACCAGCCCGTGGAGAATTCTCAGCCCCTTTTACCAGACGCCATAACGGAACACAGCGCGGCGGAGTTTACCGCCCGGGCGGCGGTTGAAGGGAAAAAAGCGCGCTTTATAGTTGATTTACTGCTCCCCAACCGCAAGGCTGCCGAGGCCTTCGTACGCAGCCTAGCCGATGCTACTATCACTGTGGAGGTGGCCGACCGGCTGGCCGGGCTGGTAAGCGGCTCAAGGCGCGCCGTCCGTAAATAAAGCGCGGCTGTCCTCGGCAGGGCAGCCTGTTACGTTGTTTTTCTTTACAGATCGTTACGGACTATGGTATGCTACGGTCAGCAGAAATCCTTCGGGAGGGTGTCGGCGTGGCGAAACTATATTTCCGTTATGGGGCGATGGGCTCCAGCAAAACAGCAAACGCGATTATGGTGCGGCATAACTACTTGGAGCGCAACCAAAAAGTGCTGATGCTCAAACCCAGGCTGGACAGGCGCGACGGTGCCAACCTGGTCGCGTCGCGTTGCGGGCTGCAATGCGAATGCAATTTTGTGGAAGAGCTGCAAACGCTGGACGTTACCCAATACGACTGCGTCATCGTGGACGAGGCGCAGTTTATGACCAAGGAGCAGGTAGAATATCTGGTGCATATGGTGGACGACCTTAACGTCCCCGTGATCGCCTATGGCCTGCGCGCGGATTTCCGCGGAAACTTTTTCGAGGGCAGTCAATGGCTGATGGCCTGGGCTGATACCATCGAAGAGGTGAAAACCATCTGCTGGTGCGGCAAAAAGGCGACCTGCAACGCGCGCATCGTGGACGGCAGGGTGGCGAAAACCGGCGAACAGATTGTGCTGGGCGGCAGCGAGAGCTACACAAGCCTGTGCCGCAAGCACTGGCACGATGGCAATCTGGGCGACGCGGATGTGGTGTGTCGCGAACAAAGTTGCCCCGACGGCGAGGACGTTCCCTGATGGAGAAAAAACAAAACAAAAAGGGCTTTCGAACAGGAAAGCCCCTTTGTTGTATACGGGGGAATTTTACGCTTCCGCGTCCAGTTCCTCGGCCACGAAACGCGCACAGGCTTCCACCAGCCGCGGGCAAACAGTAGCGCGCAACCCCTGCGCGTGCGCCGCGTCGTGCTCCAGCAGTTCGCGGCAAATCAATGAGCCGTGTGCCTGCGTAAGGCGTTCGGCCTTCTGCTGAATCATATCGTAATGCCGCTGTTTCACAGCAGGATCCACGGGGGGAACAAACCCTTTCAGCGCGCCCAGCGCCATGCACATGCCTGTGAATGCGCCGCAAACCTCGCGCATGCCCGCAATGCCGCCGCCCATGGAGCTGCTCAGTTTCAGCGCCGCATCCTCACTTAGCCCCATTTCCCCGCAAAAGGAAGTGAACACGGCCTGTGCGCAGCTGCAGCCGCCATCAAAGTAGGTAAGCGCCTTTTCCGCTTTGCCTTGCAAAGCCTGTTCCGTGCTCATGCCTGCTGGCGGGGTGCCAGATCCGCAATCGCGTCGGCAAGCTCGTCCAGCCAATCGCCGGAGAACAGCTCAATCAGACCTTTATCGCACCCGGAGCTAAGCTTGGGGTCCGTGGGAACGCGTGCGGCGTGCGGGATTTGGTAGGTTTTCGCCAGTTCCTCCACGTGGCTTTCGCCGAAAACCTCGATCTTCGTGCCGCAGTCCGGGCAGGTTATATAACTCATGTTTTCCACAATACCCAGGGTGGGGATATGCAGCATATCGGTCATTTTGATGGCTTTTTCAACGATCATCCCCACCAGTTGCTGGGGCGTGGTCACCAGTACCGCGGCGTCCACGGGGATGCTCTGGAATACCGTCAGCATAACGTCGCCGGTTCCCGGGGGCATATCGATAAAAAGCACATCCTTATCGCCCCAGATGACATCCGTCCAAAACTGTTTCACCGCGCCCACGATCATCGGGCCGCGCCATACGACGGGGTCGGTTTCATTCTCTAAAAGCAGATTGAGGCTCATCACATCAATGCTGGTCTTGGTGGCTACGGGGAAAAGGCCGAATTCGGTGCCGCCGGCTTTCTGGGTGAGCCCAAACGCTTTGGGGATGGAGGGGCCGGTAATATCTGCGTCCAGGATGCCGACCTTCAGGTTCCGGCGCTGCGCGAGTACGGCTAGAAGCGCTGTAATCAGGCTTTTACCGACGCCGCCTTTGCCGCTGCAAATAGCGATGACCTTACGAATATGGCTCTGTTCGTGGGGTTGTTCCAGCAGGCTTTCCGGTTTGCGGGAATCGCAGCTTTGGCCGCAACTGGCGCAATCGTGGTTGCATTCGCTCATGAGTCAGGTTCCTTTCTTGCCGGTGGGTTGTGTGTCGTTGATTGCCGCGGCCAGCGCGGCTACGGTGGATGCCGCCTCGGCGATCAGCTCGTCCAGCGGTCGCTTGCCGACGCCGGCGATATGCAGGCCGCAGCGCTCCATGGGGATCAGCACCTTTTGCGCTTCACTTCCGCTTACGGCGGCGGCAATGGCGGGGGAGATTTCCCCCAACAGCGCGTTGGCGTGCAGGATGCCCACTACGCCTACGATGATATCCGCCTTGCGGCATTGGTAGCGGATGGCGCTTTCGCCCGTGGCGCCCTGGTCGGCGCCCGCGCGCAGCATGGCCGAGGTCGCCGTGGCGTTGGTACCCAGCGCCGTCAGCGCAAGGCCGGGCGCGCGCTGTTTCAGCGCCGCGATCAGCGCTCTGCCGACTCCGCCGCCCTGCCCGTCGATCACCAATACGTTCACGGTTACGCATCCTCCCCGTTGGGTATGTCTTCTTCGTGCAGTTGGCTTGGGAGGGTCCATTGGTCCTCCCGTGATTGATGATACGCCTTGAAGTACTGAATTTCAAGAGGAATCCACTCATTTTGAAAGCGCGCGAGCATCGCTTCGCCGTTGCGCTGGCGGATACGCTCCCGCTGCTGGGCAGGATCGACGGTCAGCAGCGCCCGTACGGCGTCCAGTGCGGCATAAGCGGTGTCCAACGCCGGGTGCAGCGCGTAACTCCCTTCAATCAGGGCCACGGGACGCGGCGTAACTGCTACCTCCGTTGTCGCGCCGGTATGGCAATCAAACGCGCCGTAGGTAAAAGGGTCAGCGGCAATCAGCCTGGCCAGCACCTGCGCGCGGAACCGCTCGTAATGCACGTTGCCGCCGGGTTCGGCCATACGCTGAGGCGTGCGTAGGGCATAGGGCAGAAAAAAATCGTCCATATGAAACACGTTGCAGTCGTACAGCGGGCTTAGCAGCGCCGCGAGCGTGGTTTTGCCTGATGCGCAATCTCCGTCCAGCACAAGGGTTGCGCGTCCGCGGGTGTTCAGACGCTTTTCCAGCGCGCTCAACAGCGGCAGCGCCTCGCCGTACCGCCGGAACACCACGCGGTAAGCTGGTGCGTATGCCGCGCGGTAGCGCTCGCTGTGGCGGGGTTGCGGGCTGCCGGCTGCCGCATAGCGCGCAAGCGCCGCCGAAAGCGCCTGCGCGGTGAACGGCAGGCGCGAACGGTCCGGCGCTTGCGTGTCCGCGCCGAATTGCGCGGCCAGCGAACGCAGTGCTAGCAGATTTTCCTGAAATTGTTGCGGGGAACCGTGAAAGGCGTCGGCCGTCGCCCGCATCATGCGGGCGATTCGGCCGACCGGCAGCGTTCGCACCGCCGGAGAACGGAGGTTGAGGCGGCATAGGCCGTTGCCCAGCGGCTCGAAAGCCGGGGCTGCATCGTCGGGCAAGGTTTGTTCCATTTCCAGAAGGATGGAACGGGCGCATACCGCTTGGTCCGCGAGCGCGTGGCCGCAGCCAAAGGCGTTCTGGTACAGAAACTTGATCGCGTCCTCAGGCTCCGAGGCGGGCTTCGCCGCCAGGCTGTGCAACAGAAAATCCGGTTTCATATCTTGCTCCTGAGGTGAAATAGCATTCGCAGGGAAGTGGGTGCGGTGCTTCGCTCACCCCTGCCGCGCGAAAGTTCAGGCGGCTGAACGGTTTGGGAAACGCCGGTTTCCCTGCACCTGGGTCAATTGGCGGATACGGGCTTTGGTTTTCCGGCGATGGGGATCAGCTTGGCGCGTTCCAGCGCCAGCACGATCAGCGGTACCAGCACGAGCTGCGCCAGGATGCCCGGCCAGGCGTTAATAAACGCGCCGGCGACGAACAGGGCGACAGTGAATGTTTTTGTGAGAAACAGCGTATACAGCACGAAGCTGGCGACGCCCCATACCGCGCGGCCCAAAAGCATCGCCGCTGCAAGAGCGACGAACACCCGCGCCGTGCCCTTCAGGGATGTTTTAGAAAGCCGCTCGTACAGCAGGCCGGAGAAGCAGCCGTACGCGGCCAGTTCAAACGCCATGGCGACCGCCGTGGGCATCAGCGGGGGCATGCCGAAGAGCATAGTACGCAGCAGCGGGGCGATCAGCCCTACCGCCAGCCCCCACGGCCAGCCGCAGACAAACCCGCATAGCAGCACGGGCAGGTGCATCGGCAGCAGCGCCGAGCCGAGTTGGGGAATTTGCCCGGTTAAGAAGGGCAACACCAAAGCGAGCGCCAGGAAGAGCGCGCTAAGAGATAACCGGTATACATCGTTTTTCCGCATCATGATACGCATCCTCTCGAATATTCATGGCGGCCTTGACCCCCTTTCGCGGGAGTACGATGCCTTCATGACATCCGAACAAAGCGCTTTCGACGTCATCATAGCACAGATCGGCGATTTCGTAAAGATTGAGTATAATACTATAAGCATTAATTTATACTAATCTATTGTATCGAGACTAGACAGTGTGGACACGAGATCAAACGAGCACCTTAACCCACAATGCAATGCATCTAATTTGCACTGCAGCAATGAATGAAGAAGTATTCTTTGCGTATCGAGTTGCAAT
>JAJFVI010000112.1 GCA_021371895.1 Eubacteriales bacterium
GTGGATCTGCTGGGCGCTATCGCACCCAAAATTAAACCCAAGACCACGCTTTGGACTATGCGCAGCCTGTGCATCGTGTTTGTGGTGTTCTCGCTGATCGTCAACTTCCTGATGCAGAAAACCCCGATCGTTTCCCTGATGTCGCTATCGTGGGGGACCATCGCGGGTGCGTTTCTGGCGCCATACCTATACGGGCTGCTCTGGCGTGGCGTAACCCGCGCGGGCGCGTTTGCCGGTGTCATCTGCGGTTCGCTGATCTCGCTATTGCCGCCGCTGATCGCGGGGGATATGTCGCTTGCGCCCATCAGCGGCGCAGCCGCGATGCTCAGCGGGCTGGTCATCGTACCCGTTGTGAGCGTGCTGACCAAGAAGTCTGCATTTTCCAAGGAACATTTGGACTACGTATTCGGAAAACCCACTCCGGGGGTGCAAATCGCCGACTAAACAGCAATGCCATAAAGCGCCGCCCACGATTGAAGTGGGCGGCGCTTTGCGCGTTGGTGCTCTGGGTACAGGCTGCAAGGACGCACCTTACCGGGTGTTAACGGATGGGATTGACAATCGCCCGTATTTTGCTATGATAAGCGGGAACGAAAGAAATTCGAGGTGCCTGCCTTTGCTGATCAATCAACGGCCCGAACGGTTTTCTCTTTTTTTGGATGCGGCCCATGCCGGGGAAAACGAAACGGTGCTTCTATTCCACGGTAACGAAGTGCTGCTGAATGCCTTGCGTGAAGAAGGACGGCTGCCCCTGCGCGGGGAGATTGCCGCGGCGCTAACCGCGACCGAGCCCCTGCATGCGTTTACGCAGGATGACCGACGCGTTTTTCTTGCGGATACCACGGAGGATGTCCCGATCCCCGAGGGCTTCGTGTTTACGCCCGTGCGCGCTTTTACCACTTTGCTGCCCACGGAAGACGGGTATGTGCTCAATGCCGCCTATCACCTTGCGGTCTGGTACCGTACGCACCGTTTCTGCGGCGCCTGCGGCGGCGAAACGGCTCCGGAGGAGTACGAGCGCGCGCTGACCTGCCGCCGTTGCGGGCTGACCATCTTTCCGAGTATTTCCCCCGCGGTGATTGTCGCCATTACGAATGGCGATCGGTTGCTGCTGGCGCGCAACGCGCTTGGAATGTTTCGGCATTTTTCGCTGATCGCGGGGTATGTGGAAGTCGGCGAAACGGCGGAGCAGGCCGTGCACCGGGAAACGATGGAAGAAGTCGGATTGCGCCTTAAGGACGTCCGCTTTCTGGCCAGCCAGCCCTGGGGCCTGTCGCAAAGCCTTATGTTTGGGTTTTACGCCCGGCTGGATGGTGATGATACGATTACCCTGCAGGAAAGCGAACTCGCGGAGGCGCGCTGGTTTACCCGGGAAGAATTGCCGGAAACGGCGAGTGCAAGCAGCATCGCCTTTGACCTCATCAATCGCTTCCGCCTCGGTACGCTACCGGAATAAAAGGCACGGAAGCCTGCCTAATACGACCGCGAGCCCAGCAACAGGCACGACCCGGAAGGAGAATGCTATGGAGAATCCATTGGCGGCTATCCCGGCAATGAAACCAGGCGCTTCGCAGTCAAAAACCCCGTCGTTCTTTCAGGAATACGTGCTGTTGACACTGGGCGCTCTGCTGATCGCCGTTGGAGTATACTTTTTTAAGTTTCCCAACCACTTTTCCACCGGGGGAGTCAGCGGACTTTCGATCATCCTCAACCACTATTTCCCCGCGACGAGCCCGGCGACCTTCATGTTTGTGATTAACCAGCTGCTGCTGGTGGTCGGCTTTCTGGTTTTCGGGCGCAGCTTTGGTGCGCGAACGGCATACTGCAGCCTGGTCATGTCCGGCGCGGTGTGGGTACTGGAAGCGACTGTCCCCATGAGCGCGCCGATGACCACCCAACCGCTGATGGAGCTGATCTTCGCGGTTACGCTGCCCGCCGTGGGCAGCGCCATCCTGTTTAACCTTGAATCTTCCAGCGGCGGCACCGACGTCATGGCGATGATCCTGCGGCGGTATACGTCGTTGAATATCGGCATCAGCCTGCTATGCGCCGATTTTGTCATAACACTGGCGGCGTGTGTCGCCTTCGGTATGGAAACGGGGCTTTTCAGCATTCTGGGTTTGATGATCAAAGCGGTCGTGGTGGATCTGGTGCTGGAAAACATCAAGGTACACAAGAGCTTCCAGATCATCACCTCCGCGCCTGCGCCGCTCATCCGCTATATTGTGGAGGTATTGCACCGGGGTGCAACCGAGCTGCATGGCGAAGGCGCTTACACTCACCAGGATAAAACCATCATTCTGACGGTGGTCAACCGCGCGCAGGCAGTTAAGCTCAGGCATTTTGCCAGGGAAACGGACCCCGGCTGCTTTATCCTCATTACCAATGCTGGTGAAATTATCGGGAAAGGATTCCGGGGAACAATCTGATCGGGAGGCGATACGTTTGGAATACCGGTGCGCGTTGCTGGCGGTGAAGGACGTGAGGCGCAGCCTCACGTTTTACCAGAAATGGTTCGACGTGGAGGTCGAGGTGGATCTGGGTTGGAACATCGGCCTGAAAGGCGGCCTGTCGCTGCAGGAGCACTTCGCGGAGCTGGTTGAACTGCCGCCGGGGAGCGTGTTGACGCGCTCGCATAATATGGAACTCTATTTTGAATGTGAGGATCTGGAGGCGTTCGACCGCCGATTGCAGGATGATCCGGGCGTTACGCGTGTGCACCCGGTGAAGGAGTATCCGTGGCGGCAGCGCGTGCTGCGTATCTACGACCCTGACGGGCACATCATCGAGATTGGCGAAAGCATGTCCATGGTGTTTAAGCGCCTGATGGCGCAGGGGAACACGGTGGAGGATACCGCGCGCATGACCGAGCACCCCGCGTCGTACGTG
Source organism: Eubacteriales bacterium (assembly GCA_021371895.1). GTDB lineage: Bacteria > Bacillota > Clostridia > Christensenellales > Aristaeellaceae > CAXXOK01. The sequence goes on from JAJFVI010000112.1 coordinate 2,890, forward strand.
CGCGCCGCCGTGGAGGGTCACGCATGAGCTGGTATATACGGATCGCTACGCCAGAGGATGCCGGGCGAATCAGCGTCATCAATCTGGAGGCGTTGGGCTACGAGTGTTCCCCGGATCGGAC
>JAJFVI010000138.1 GCA_021371895.1 Eubacteriales bacterium
ACTCGGCAATCATCTGCTTGCCGCCGCCTGTGTACCCTGTGACAGATGTCAGGCTCAACCCCACGTTTGGCGCAAGATACCCGGATTGCCGCAGCGGGTAGAGAAGCGCGATAACTCCGCTGGCATGGCAGCCGGGCACCGCAACGCGGTTCGCGCATCGGATGGCCACCTCGCGGGCGGGGGAAAGCTCGGGAAAACCGTAGGCGAATCGCGCGTCGGTGCGAAAGGCGGTGCTGGTGTCCAGCACACGGCCCTGTACGTCGCCCAGTGCGGCAATCAGCGCGCGGCTGGCTTCGTCCGGCAGGCATAAAAAGGTGATGTCCGCCTGCGCGGCCAGTTCCGCCTGCGCTTGCACATCCTTTCGTAACTCTTCCGGCAGGGAAACAAGCTCGATGTCGCTTCGCGCGGATAGCCGCTCCACGATGCGCAAGCCCGTCGTACCGCTGCTGCCGTTAATGAAGACCTTCGTCATGCTTCCCCATCCTTTCCATCGCGATCGGCGCGCGTGCCGTGCGGCCTATGTTCCCGGCCTGAACGGCTTATACCGGCACGTCAAGCCTTTTTTTGTACTTTTGATTGCACCGCGATGGGCAGGCCGAAGAGGGTGATGAAGCCCGCCGCGTTCTTCTGGTCGTACACCTCGTCCTCCCCAAAGGTTGCGATGGCCTCGCTGTAGAGGCTAAAGGGGCTGGTGACGCCGGCATTGATGATATTGCCCTTGTACAGCTTCAACGTCACCTCGCCGGTTACGTGCTCCTGCGTACTGGTGACGAAAGCAGAAAGCGCTTCCCGCAGAGGCGTAAACCACTGGCCGAAGTAAGTCAATTCCGCGAAACGCTGAGCGACCAGCGCCTTGTAATGCTGGGTGTCGCGATCCAGGCAGAGGGTTTCCAGCACCTGATGCGCCTTGTATAGGATGGTGCCGCCCGGCGTTTCATACACGCCGCGGCTCTTCATACCCACCAGCCGGTTTTCCACCAGATCCACCAGACCGACGCCGTTGGCTCCGCCAAGTTGGTTGAGCTTATCCAGCAGTTCCACGGGCGGCAGCTTTTCACCGTCCACCGCCACGGGGATGCCCTTTTCAAAGGCAATTTTTACGTACGCGGGGGCGTCGGGTGCCTGTTCCGGGCTTACGCCCATCTCCAAAAAGCCGGGTTTGTTATATTGCGGCTCGTTGGCGGGGTTCTCCAGATCCATGCCCTCATGGGAGAGATGCCAGAGGTTTTTATCCTTGCTGTAGTTGGTTTCGCGGTTGATCTTCAGAGGGATGTTGTGCGCTTCGGCATAATCGATTTCCTCATCGCGGCTCTTGATGTCCCACTCCCGCCACGGGGCGATCACGGTCATGTCCGGCGCGAAAGCCTTGATGGTCAATTCGAAACGCACCTGATCGTTCCCTTTGCCGGTGCAGCCATGGCAAATGGCGTCCGCCCCTTCCTTGAGGGCGATCTCCACAACGCGCTTGGCAATAATCGGCCGGGCGAAGCTGGTGCCCAGCAGGTATTCGCCCTCATACACCGCGCCCGCCTGCAGGGTGGGATAGATGTAATCGGTAATAAACTCTTCCTTCAGGTCTTCCACGTACAGCTTGCTGGCGCCGGTCTTTTTGGCCTTTTCTTCCAGCCCCTCCAGCTCCGTGCCTTGCCCCACGTCCCCGGAAACGGCGATAACCTCACAGTTGTTATAATGTTCCTTCAGCCACGGTATAATGATGGAAGTATCCAGCCCGCCGGAATAGGCGAGCACGACCTTCTTGATTTCTTTGGGTGTCTTAGCGGCCATAGTGGTTGCCTCCTTGCATATTTATTCATATATTATGTATGATATGCAGTTGTTTGTCAAGTATTTTTCTTGTCGTTTTTGTCTATTTTCACGTCATTTCATGCAAAAGATCACTGATAACAACCTGCAGCCATAGATTCTATTACCCCAAAGCCGCCGCCCAACCACCCACTATTTGCCATGGATTGCGCAGTTCTATGCATTTTCAGCGCAATTCCATGACGTCAACAACCGGCACGGGGCAAGCCCGCGCCGGTTGTGCTGCGATTGACTAACCTGGGTCGTTCATCCGGCTGTTGCGGGAATCGCTCTGCTATCCGCCTGTACCTTATCGCTCCAATTTACGGCATTCCATATA
>JAJFVI010000139.1 GCA_021371895.1 Eubacteriales bacterium
GTGGATAACCCACTTTGCAGTGGGTTATCCACCCTTCCTCCATCATGCGGATGAGCAGTGGCGCGGCGCCTGCGCGTATAACGTGTGCCCCCATCATCATCAGCACCGGGGCACCTTTCTCCCGCGCTGTACGGATGCGCTGCGCCAAAACAGCAAGGGTCGGGTGGCTGTAATCCGTTTCATCCTCCAGGCTCATCATTGCGCTTAGATCCAAATCATGCACGCGATCGGCAATGGGTAGCAGTTGCAGCCTGGAACGGTCAAATTGCGTAAACGGCATTGGTTTTTCCCCCTTCAATAGGACTAATCAAACAGGTTGCTTTCCAGTACGGCGATCTCGCGGTAATCGGGGATAATGGCATCCGCACCGGCACGGATGAGCCGTTCCCGTTTCCACGCGTCAACCCCCTGCCGCTCCGATTCATTGGAAGCGACCCCAACGGCAAAGCCGCCCACCTCTTTGACATTCTCAATCTCAACGTACCCGTCGCCAAAGCCCAGCAGTTCGTCGCCTGCCAGAGCATTTTCCTGAATCAGGCGTTCGATGACCTTTTTTTTCGAAAAGGTTTGATACTCCCGCTGCGCGCCATAGATGTGTTTGCCAAAGTATTCGGTTAGGCCAAGCAGCTTCGCTTCGCTGAGCACGTATTCCTCATCCGTGCCGCTGGCAAGGTAGGGGGTCACCCCGTGCTTTACAAGCAGCTGCAATAAATCATACGTTCCAGGCACCGTAAGGGTTTCCGGATCAATGGTGCCGTTTTGCAGGCCGGTTAAGCGGTCGTCGATTTTTTCCAGCAACCGTCGCTGGTATTCATCCTTATAAGCCTGCGGGGGCAGCGGTTCACCGCCCAAACGGGTGATTTCTTGCGCGAGCGCAATGCATTGGTATATAGTCTGCTTGCCGGTATAGAAAAAAATCATTTCTTTAGCTTGTTCCTCAAGGCTTTGATGATTTTTCCGTTTGCCTTCCGGCGTTTTGGCCAGTTCCTCGGTAAAGTAAGGAATCATGATTTGCTGCCAGCCCTCGCGAATCAAGCTGACGGTTCCGTCAAAATCAAGTACCGCATATCGAAAAGGCCGTTTTAGGAGCCTTGTATGAATGCCTTCCCAGTACATATTTCCTCCGTTCCGCCTTGACAGGCTATAACCTGCTTGTTACAATGGGAACAACTTCATTCTATCATGAAAATAGATTTGATGAAAGCTGCGTAAAAATGATGGATACTAAAATTCCAGCGCAAACCTCCGTAAAATCGGCACATCTGATCACGATCCTGGAACTGATCCACCGCCAGCCCGGCATTACCAAACCGGAGCTTTGCAACCAGACGGGGCTTATGCCTTCGACCGTACATGGCGCCGTAGCGCAACTGCTGGCGGATAAGATCATTGTGCGCCAAGGAACGGCTGCATCCAGTGGCGGGCGTCGGGCAAGCCAGTACCGTTTGGCCGCGAACATTGGCTGCGTGGGGAGTATCAGCATCCGGCTCAACCATCTGGAGGTCGGTATTTTTGACCTCTTTTTGCAACCGTTGGCTCGTGCGGAACTGCCGCTTGCGATGTCCGAAACCGGCCCGGAAAGCTATACTGAGCAGGCCGTAAGACTGTTGGAGAACTGCATGGCGCAAACCAGCTTTCCCCGAGAAAAACTGCTGGGCGTCGGCGTTACATTACCCGGCCCTGTGGATTTCCGCACCGGTGTGGTGCAGCAGCTTTGCGGGGCACCCCGCTGGCAACAGTTTCCCATGGCACAAAGGCTGCGCCAATCGCTAAACTGTCCCATCGTTGTGGATAAGGACGTGTACGCGGTTCTCGATTTGCTTGCACAAACGGGCGAAATCCAGAATACCCGCTGCAGTGCGTACCTGTCCATCTGTGAGGGTATCGGTTCTGCGCTGATGATCAACGGGCAGGTGTTTCGCGGCAGTCACAGCCTTGGAGGCGAAATCGGCCACCTGACAGTGCGTGAAGATGGCATTCCCTGCCCGTGCGGCAATACGGGCTGTTTGGAGCTATACTGTTCCGATATTGGCATTGTGCAGCAATATAACGCCCAAACCAACTCCAAGCAAACATCGGTCGCGCAGGTGCTGGCGCTTGCGCAAGGCGGCGACAACACCGCGTCACGCGTGATTTCGCAGGCGATAAACTACCTTGTGGATGCGACCTCCACCATCATCATGACCTACGATCCGCAGGAACTGCTCATTTTCTGCACCTGGCTGCGTGACCAGCGCGCGCTCTACTTTTGGATTTTGGATACGCTGTATGCCAAGTCCATCTTTACCCAGAAGCACGCGGTACAAATCCGCCTGATGGAGGAAAACCCGCTCAACCTCAATGCCGCCGCGGCGCTTGCGGTTCGGCAGGCGTTACAGGAAGCGCTCGTCAATCCATCTTGAGCGCTGCGTCAAAGCGCACGTCCGAGGGCATAAAGTTAAGCTTGCGGGCGTAGGCCAGCGCTTCGGTTGCGCCATAGATGCGCTCCATGCCGCTATCTTCCCATTCTACGCACAGCGGGCCTTCATACTGCAGCTGATTGAGTTCGCGGATGATGGCTTCAAAGTCCACATCTCCATGCCCGAGGGAAACGAAGTTCCAGCCCCTGCGGGTATCGCCAAACTCGATATGAGAGCCGAGCAGGCCTGCGCGGTCATCGCGATTCAGGCGTACATCCTTCAGGTGTACGTGGTATACCTGCTTGCCAAAATCCTGCAGGAAAACCGTGGGGTTCACACCCTGCCACAACAAATGGCTTGGATCAAAGTTAAGCCCCAGGGTCGGCCTGTATTCCAGCGTCTCCAAAAGGCGGCGGGTGGAGTAATAGTCAAAGGCGATTTCCGTTGGGTGGACTTCAAATGCCAGCTTTACGCCGCAGCGATCGTACTCGTCAAAGATCGGCGACCATAATGCTTTGATCGTCTGGAAGCCCTGCTCCACCATTTCCGGCGTGGTTTGGGGAAAGGAATACCAGAACGCCCAAATCGGGCTTCCCAAAAAGCAGGTGACGATTTTTACATCCAAAAGCTGCGCGGCTTTGGCAATGGTTTTCATGCGCTGGGTCGCCCACAGCCTTATGCCTTCAGGGTTACCCTTGACCTGCGCAGGCACGAAGTTATCCAACCGCGGATCATAACGATCGCCAACGCATTGCCCCGCCAGATGACCGGATAACGCCCCAATTCGCAAATCATACTTTTGCAGCATAGCCTGATACTGTTTTCGATAGGCTGCATCGGTAACGATCCTGTCCACGTCGATATGGCCTTGCGTTGCAATTTCCATACCATCGTATCCGATAGCCTGCATGGTTTGGCACAGGTCCTCTGGCGAAAGATCGCCAAACTGGCCGCTGCAAATCGTGACGGGTCTTTTCATGCGCATCGTATCTCCTTACTGTTCTATGATCATCTCTTGATCCTCAAGGGAGGAACGCTCTGCCGCAAAGATCACGCGCATGGCCTTGAGCGCCTCGCGTGAATCACAAACGGATTTTTCGCCGGTGAGTACGCTGTGGATAAAGGTGTCAATCACGCCGGTGCTCACACGGCCGCCCGTAGTCTGTTTTTCGTTGGTGGTTAACTCATCCAGCGCCAGTTTTTCCGTTTCACCGTTTGCGTGTTCCACGATCAGCGAATAGGTCGGGTCTGCGTAGCAACGGAGGATGCCCTTGGTGCCATACAGGATGGTAGAGTTATCCTCCTGGCCATAGAACGTCCAGCTTACGTGCATCTGCCCTGTTGCCCCGCTTTGGGTGCGGTAGATACAAAAGGCGTTGTCATCCACGCTGATCGGTGTGCCATCGGGAAATTTTTTATCCAGCGTGCGGAAGGTGGATTTTACAGAAATGATCGATTCGCCCAGCAGATAATGCAGCAGATCGGTTTTGTGGATGCCCAGATCGGCGAGCGCACCAAATGCGGCGCGATTTTTATCAAAGAACCATGAATTTTTCTGACCCGTCCAGCCCTCAGGGCCCGGATGCCCAAAGGTGGTATGGAAACTGATCACCTGACCGATCTCCCCTGCCTCAACGCGCTTGCGGGCTTCCACATGCGCCTTGGCCAAACGCTGGTTATGCCCCAACATCAGGGTAAGGTTATTATCCCGCGCTGTGCGCGCCATCGTTTCGCAGTCCGCCAGGGTGGTCGCCATCGGCTTTTCACATAGCACATGGACACCTTTTTGCAGAGCCTTAATGGACACGGCGGCATGATCCGCGTTTGCCACACAAACGCTGACGGCGTCTACCCCGCTGTCCAGCAAAGCATCCACGCTATCATAGGCCTGCCCGCCATAAATTGCAACCAAATCACGCGCGCGCTCCGGTAAAAAATCATAAAATGCGGTCAGGCGGCATTGCGAATTTTCCGCATACTCCGGCGCGTGACGAACCTGCGTGATTTTTCCGCAGCCAATGATGCCAATGCGTAGCATAGCTTTGTGTCTCCTTACTTCTTGTCGCCCTGCACGTTCTGCAGGAGGACGGCGATAATGATGATCGCGCCGCTGATGGCGCCATTGAGGAAAGTCGGCACGTGTGCTGCCACCAGAATGTTATTGATGATTTTAA
>JAJFVI010000140.1 GCA_021371895.1 Eubacteriales bacterium
TGCTTGCGATCGGCAAACCTGTAGTCGTGGTGCTTTCTTCGGGCAGCGCCCTGGCGGTATCGCAGGGAAACGCCGTGCTGGAAGCCTGGTATCCGGGCGAAGCGGGCGGTACGGCGCTGGCGCGCATCCTATTTGGCGAGGTGTCACCCAGCGGAAGGTTGCCGGTAACGTTCTACCACGGCATTGCGGATTTGCCGGATTTTACGGATTATGCCATGCGCAACCGCACCTACCGTTACTTTACGGGCGAGCCGCTGTTCCCGTTCGGCTACGGGCTTAGCTATACCCGCTTTATGTATTCCGGCGCGACCTACGCAAACGGCGAGGTGAGCGTAACGGTGACAAACGCAGGCGAGGTCGAAGCGGATGAGGTGATACAGGTCTACGTGAAAGACCACGATTCCCCCTGCGCCGCAGCGAACCACAGCCTGTGTGCCTTTAAGCGTGTAACGCTCGGGAAGGGCGAAAAGGCGACCGTGTCGCTGCCTCTGCGCAAGGAAGCCTTCGCCGTTGTGGACGAAGACGGAAGGTGGACTCGGCAAAGTAAACATTTTTCCCTCTGCGTAGGCGGCAGCCAGCCCGACGCGCGCAGCGCCGCGCTGCTTATGCAAAAGCCGCTGGAGATCGACGTGCGGCTGTAATACGGTTCCAAACCCTTAACACACTGCTCACTCGACGTATTTGCTCTGTGACATCGTCGCAAAATCCTTATACAGCACCGCCGCGCCTGCGACTTGGCTCTTTGTCACCGAACCAAATGGCACACGTGCGTAAGTGCATAAAAAATTTGGAAGAGTTAAAGCGGGCAACCGCAGGTTGAGAAACACGTATGAAACACCGGAGCCGCCACGCTGATACACGCGCGACGGCTTCGGTGTTTTCACGCCCCTTTGTTATGCGAAAGCAGAAGAAAAAGTGTGGGCACGGCTTACAATCCAAAGCAAAAGTCCATGCTTCCAAGAGGCTGCGTTTCATCGCCTTGGGGTGCATGGACATGACGTTGTATGGGGGAAGGGATCGAGTACCGTTGGAAACCGGAGAATCAAGCGTCCTGTTCGACATCCTCCATAATCATCACCTGCACGCCCGGCAACAGCGAGGAAAGTGTCTCGGCGATCCCGGCAGCGTTTTCGCCGCCGCCCATCACGATTCGCTTTACGTTGTTGCGGCTGGCGAATTCCGCGATGGACGTTACCGCGACTTGGGCTCGCAGCACGGTCATTTCCGCCCCGGCTTCGCCTGAAAGCGCGTAAAGATAATCCAGCGTCTGCGAGTCCATGGCGCGCATCGGTTCATTTTGCGTATCGGCGACCGATACGTACAGCACATGCAGGGGCCGATGCTCCATCAGCGCCATGTCTGCTCCATGCCGGATGAGGCGCGCGCAGGCGCGCTGCAGCGTGACCAACACCAGTATGGGAGTGTATGCTTCCATCATCAGCTTTGCGGATCGTCGAGATCCAGGCCCGCGATCATACGATCGTTGCTCAGCACCCGTACACGTGTGCCCAGCGCCAGCGTGGGCACCGGCTTGAGCGCGTCCAGATAAAACAGACGGTCGTCCTCGGGCGCGTCCTTTTCCCCGATGTTCACGGTCAGGGTGCGGCAATCCAGCCCTTCGTGATCCAGCACCTGCGTGCCGATTTCCTTAAGATAACCCGCAGTATTGCGTTTGTGGCCGTCGAGCATGTAATTCACATGACGTTTGTACAGGCTGACCGGTTTAAGGTACACACTCTGAAAGAAAATGAAATACGATCCGCCCAGAATGGTGACCAACCCCGTTAAAAACCAGCCGCTCGTATCCCGGTGCAACCGGAACCATACGAAGGAAGCAACCGCCAACAGCAGCAGGAGCGCAGCGGGAACGATAACCACAATGAGCCGTTTGGTCCGTTCGGCCGTGACCTGCTCACGGTCGGTTTGCGTATAGAACATAGGTTTACTCCTTTGTCGTTTCCCTTTTCGAGCCGAAGTTCTGCAATAGCTTAATGGCGAAGAAAAAGAGCAGCAGCACCAAAAATACGCCCACCAGACCGAAGAGGGTCGTGAGCAGTCCCTTGCTTGCCAGAGGCAGCGCCGTAAGCCCCGTGGAAGCGCCCGCAGTTACGGTGGCGGTTACGGCTTCCTGGGCGGCAATCAGCCATGCGCAAAACATATACGTCCTTCTTTCTTCCGGCTTACCAGCCGATCATCATGCCGACCAAAGTGATTACCAGACCGCCGGCGACGATGGAGCCCAACTGGCCGGCAACGTTGGCGCTGATGGCCTGCATCAGCACGAAATTGTAGGGATCTTCGGCCTTGGCCATCTTCTGGACGACGCGCGCGCTCATGGGAAAGGCGGAGATGCCCGCCGCGCCGATCATCGGATTGATCTTGTTCTTGCGGAAAAGGTTTAAAAACTTGGCGAACAGCACGCCGCCCGCGGTATCGAAAACGAAGGCGATCAGGCCCAGCCCCATAATCAGCAGCGTGTCCCACCTTAAAAAGTTCTGCGCCACCATGGTGGAGCCGATGGTGATGCCCAAAAGGATCGTCACCAGATTAGCCAGCTCGTTTTGTGCGGTTTTGCTCAGCCGTTCCAGCACCCCGCACACCCGAAGAAGATTGCCAAACATCAGGCTGCCGACCAGCGGCGCACTCATGGGAACGATGATGCCCGCCAGCACGGTAACGACGATCGGGAACAGGATCAACGCCGCGCGTGGCGCGCGCTGCTCGGTGTACGTCATGCGAATGCAGCGTTCCTTTTTGGTCGTCAGCGCGCGAATGACCGGCGGCTGAATGACCGGAACGAGGGACATATAGCTGTACGCCGCCACCGATATGGGAGCCATATACTCAGTAAGCTTGAAGTGGTTGGCCACGTACAGGGTGGTAGGCCCGTCCGCCGCGCCGATGATGCCGATGGCCGAGGCCAGGCGGAGGATGATGCTATCCTTTTCGGGACCGGCCGCCATGGCGGCGATATTCGGTATCACGACGGGAATCAGGACCATCGCCAGCAGGAACGTCGCAAAAATGCCGAACTGTGCCGCGGCGCCGAAAAAAATCATGGAAGGATCTTTCAGAAGGGGCGAGAAATCGATCATCGCACCTACGGCAATAAAGATCAACACGGGGAAGAGCTCGGTTTTAATGCCGGAGTTGAACAGCACCGTCAGGAACCCTTCGCTGCCCAGCACGCTGGCGGCGGGATTGCCGGTGACCGCGTCGATCACGGGGGGCAGGTTGGCCAGAATCGCACCGAAACCGATGGGTAGAAGCAGCGCTGGTTCATAATCCTTCTTGATCGCAAGATAGATGAGAATTCCGGAAATCACGAACATCACGAGGGTTTTCAACCCTTCCGCCGTTCCCATGTACACTACGCCGGAAAAGAGCTCCTTCAGGAGTGCCGATACGTCCAACGTGTTCTCCCCCTTATTATCGATACGCCAACCACAGGCTGCATTATATCACGCGGGGTGGTCGGTGTCAAAATGGTTTTTGTTTTATAGCACCTTTTCCAGCACATAAAAATGATCCCCGTAAAGCCTTACGTCGCACAGCTGTTGGTAGTCGGCCTTGTGATACAATGCCAGCACGGGCGCGTTGCGTACGTCGCATAGAAGGTGCAGGGCTTTCGCACCCCGCGCCCGGGTTTCCTGCTCTGTGCGGTTCAGCAGCAGACTGCCGTATCCCCGCCGCAGCAGCGTCGGCTGGACGCACAGGCGGGTCATTACGGCGACCTTTTCCTTTTCCTGAAACGGGAGGCTAAATTTCTCCAGATCGTCGGTCGGCATCAGCGTAACCGAACCGATTAATTGATTTTCATCGCATAGGACGTACAGCCAGCGATTTTCCAGATCGAAGCACAGTATGGAACGCGTGGGATAATCATCGTTCCACAGGCATTGGCTGCTCGCGGCGCAGGCGCTCCATAGCGTCCAAATCTCGCTTTCGTCGGCTTCGGTCGCCAGTCTGCATACGATATTCTCCATGTTCGTTTCCCACCTTACCATGGTGATGGTTCACTTTATAACCTGTATCAGTGCGGGGCCTGCCGGCTGGCTTCCCGGCGCGCCTTGCCGATTTCGTAATCAGCCTTTTCCTCGTCGGTCTCAAGCAACAGGCACGGCACGGATACGGGCTTCTTATCCTTGTTCAGGGCGACCATGGTCACATAGGCGCGGTTAACGAGCGTACGGGTGACGGCATCACAATCCGAATCCTCCACATAGGTATCCACGCATACCATCATACTGGTATGGCCGACGTATACCAGCCGCCCAAGGATCAGCACAATATCGTTAAGCTTGGCCGGCGCGAGAAAATCCAGTCGGTCGACGGAGGCGGTGGTCACTTCCATGCCGCTGTGCCTGCGGGCGACCACGGCGGCGATGATGTCCACCCACTCCATCAGCTTTCCGCCGAAAAGTCGGAAGTACTGGTTGCAGTCAGCAGGCATGATGATGTGTACCTGCTCGGCGCGGCTGTAAGCGACGGGGTGGTTTTGGGTGCGGGCGTCGGGGCAGTGATCACGCATGGGTAATCCTCTCTTTCTTGCCGGGCACGGACGGTACGATCCTAACGGGCGGGGGCAGGTCGGCCAGCAGCTTCTTGAGCGGCGCGCTTAAAAGCTCGCCGGGGAAGCAGCTTAGAAACAGCAATCCTTTACGGGGCAGCACGTGGAGCGTGAAAAGATCGGGATAGCGACGCATCAGGCGGCGGATGAGCTGCCGTTTTGCAAAACTGCGCTTCATATCGGCATCCAGTTGCGTAATGGCCTTCACCTCCTGGGTCAGCGGCTGCATCAGTCGGCTGGGAGCGACGATCAGGGACAGATCCGGTTCGTTCCCGACCCAGCCGATATGCACGCGGTCGTCCATCAGGGCGGTGAAATCCGGTGTTGCCTGCGGGCATATAGGGTGGGGGAGCGCGTCGATATCCAGCCATGCGATGTAGGCGTAACTGGGGTTGGCGAGTCTCGCGTGCTGCAATAACAGGAATTGATTGCGCTCAAAAAGCTGAATGGGAGTCATGCCCCCGGCCAGGAGCGAGCGTGGGAGCAGCGCGTTATCGGGATAGGCCAGGGTGTTGGGAAAATCCGCGCGCAGCCGTCGTTCCGCTTCGCCGCCCGTATAGAGAAGGAGCGGGAGGTGTACAAGCGCCTTGAGGTAGGAAAAGCGCAGCAGATAGTTCTGCACGGGATGGGCGGCTCCCGGCAGATCCACGAAGGCCGTCACGGTCAGCGGCGGCACGGCTGGACGAAGCAGTTGGCGCATGCGTTGCCGGAAGGCAAGCCTGCGTGGATACCGCTGCGCATAACCGTCCGTTACGCCGAAAAGGCCCAGACCGGTGCGCACCGTTGCCGTTCCCTGGGCGAAGCGGAAGCCCGCGAGCTGTTCAAAGCGGCTCAGGCTCGGCGGCGGCAGCAAAGCGTGCGAAGGCTTCATAAGCCGCGCCGTAACGGCGGCGCCCCCAACCGGGCGCAGGGGCGCGCGATCCAGCGCGTACACAGCGTACCCGGCCGCATAGGCTGCGATGGACAACGTGTCAAAATCTGTCGCCGTGGTTCGCAGAAAATCGATCTCGCCAAATACGAAGGCAGGATTGACTACGAGTGTTTTTACCGGCGCGCTCGACGCCACCAGCGCCAGCCCCGCGTCGATCGTCGCGCTGTCAAAGTTGATCGCACCGCGGAAGGCAGGAAGGTAAGCCTGTGTTTCGCCCTCCTCCACGCATAACATAGCGGTCATTAATGCCCGCTTACCCGGGCATTTGGCGAAGCGGGAGAGAAGCACACCCTCCCAACCATCCTCAAAGGCATATTCCCCCCGCAGCGACAGGAAATGCGTTTCGTCGGTGATCTGCTTTGCGACGTCGGCGAGGCTGGCCGCCTCTTGATAATACTTCACATCACCTTCGCCAAGCGCGCCTGCGGGCAGCGCTGCCGCCGCGATAAGAGGCTGGAAGCATACGGGCAACGCAAAGCGAAGGCTGAAAGGCTTTCTCGCGTGGGAAAGCGCCTCCAGCGCCATGCAGAGAGCCGTTTCGCCATCGGGCAGGGCGGAAAAGACCACCAGGAGCCGGGGGTTGAGCATGAAGCACTCCTTATGATTCGCGAACGGACGAGGAGAAAACATAGAAAGCGACGGATGGCTACACCCGACGCTTACCTATGGCGACTGCCGATTCCAATAGGAATGATACCCCGTTGCAGGCGTCGCCGTCAAGGGGCAGGGGCGGTGTCGATGAGTGCGCAATAACAATCCGTTCGTTCGTCCCGCTTTTCCGTGGCGGCGAGGAATCGCACGTTCACCGTCGAACCCCCATCTGCGCCCAGCGTCAGCATTTCGTTGAATTCCGTCTGCCCCTTCCGGCTTTGTTGGACAAGATGGGAAAACAGTTCCTCGCGGGTATGAAGTACAGCCGTATACGGCTCAGAAGATGAACCACCCTCCGCGGTATGGGCCTGTAGAGCGGCAAAGAACGCCGCCATATGTTGATTCTCATAAAGTATTGCCGGCGTGTCTGTTAAGTCGTATACACCTATCGCCATGGGCAGCCTGCCCAGCAGCGTGGAAAGCTGCGAGCGAAGGGTTTTCATCTCGGTAATGTCTTCGATCACAGCGAAAACATGGTCGACACCCGGCTCCGGGGTGTGGTAGATGGAATTGTGCGTTCGCATCCAAATCAATCGACCATCCTTGTGGTATACGCGGTAATCGATAAGGAAGGGCTTGCCTGTGCGCTGCAGGTTCCGCACCGCCTCCATGAAGCGGGGAGTATCCTCAGGATAGATGGTGGAGTAGGAATGCGTTTCGTCGTAATAATGTTCGTTTTCGTCGTAGCCGACCATCTGCCGGTATCCGTCGCTCAGATAGAGGATGCGCTGTTCTTTCCCGCGCATTTCAAAAATTCCCAGGCCGACCAAAAAGTTATCGGCAAAGGCTTGAAAACGACGTTGTTCGTCCAGAAAACCTTCACGATTCTTTATCTGCTCGTCGATCTGGCTGATGGCGGCGATATAGCGCACGGTGCCCGTGTGTTCCTCACAAATCCGGGAACACAGCACGCGGCACCAGACAGGGTTGCCGTTCTTCTCTAAAAGGCGGAGGGTTACGGTGCCGCTGCCATGGGCGAGAATATCGTTGACCAGCAGCCCACAGAGGTTCAGATCTCTGGCAAAAATGAAGGGTTCCAGTTCTTTGTACGACTTCAGACACGTAAAATCGAACGAACTTAACGCGTATTGCGCAAAGCTGGAGGAGACGATGGTTTGTCCGGTTTTCACATCCCACTCGAACAGGGACGTGCCCAGATGATCCAGCAGCGCCTGGTAGCGCATCTGTTCCTGCTGTTTCAATTGCAGCCACTGGTTTTCCAGCCGCAGTTCGTCGGCGCGTTTGCGGTTGTCTACGTCCGCGATGCACAGCAGGTAGATTTCCTCGGCGGCATCCGAAGGAACCGGGATAAAGGTGAAGCTGGCCCAGCTCGGCTCCCCGTTCTCGCCGTGGATCTTGCGTTCCAGCAGATAATAGTCGCTTGGGCTTTCCTTCAGAATTTTACGCAAATACCCCTTAGTGAATATTTTCTGTTCCAATTCCTCGTCGCTGTTTAGCAGGGTGCCGTGCAGGAAGGTTTTTAATTGACGCCAGGGCTGCTCGTCGGGCAGAGCGGGCTCTTGGGGGCCAATGCTGTGGATGGTGCGTACCCGCCGAGCGGTAAGGTTGAGTTCGAACACATTGGCATAAACGCTGCGAAGCACCATGGCGTAGTTACGCAGTACGCGCGCCTGCTCAAATTCCTTTTGTTCGGTGATATCGTTGAAGATAAAGCAGAACACATCGTTGTTGCCGGTTTTACCCAGAAAGCGCAGTCGAGTTTCCAGCCATATCTCGTGGTCGCTGCGGTATTGGATATGGCGGAATACGTAACGCTCTACGCGCCCGCTGCGGATTGCCTGGCGACAGGTGCGCAAAAGCCCTTCCCGTTCGTCCGGATGCACCGCGGCCAGCGCCTCCCGCGCGCTGTCGAACACCTGCTTGGGTGTATGGCCGAACAGCTCGTAATAGCCGTCGTTCACGCGGCGAATTTCCAGCATGTCCCCGCTGAGCTCGTATATCCCCATACCGCCGATCATCCCGCCGAACAGCGCTTCCGCCTGGGCGCTCATATCCCACAGGCGGGAAAGATCAATCGGGTCGCGCTGTAAGGCGGGGGCAAACACGATCTGCGCGGTTTGGTTGTCGATGAACTGCCTTGTATAGTCCTCTACGCTGATGGGTTTGGACAGCAGATAGCCCTGCATCTGGTCGCAGCCGACGGAGCGCAGAAAAGCGAGCTGTTCCATGGTTTCCACACCCTCGGCCACGACAGGCATGTTCAGCCATTTGGCCATGCGGATCACGCTGGTCAGGATGCTGGAGGCGCGTGGGTTGGTGTTGAGCTTAGCAAGGAAACGCATATCCAGTTTCAGGATGTCCACCGGCATATCCATCAGCACGTTGAGGCTGCTGTAGCCGCTGCCGAAATCGTCCATTAAAACGATAAACCCAAGCGAGCGAAGACGGCTGATGATCTCCACCAGTTCATCCGGGTCTTTGGAATAGGCGCTTTCCGTGATCTCCAGACGGAGCATGGAGGGATCGATATCATAGCGGCGCACCAGTGACTGCAGATGCTCGCACAGACGCGAATAGTACAGATCAATCCGGCTGATGTTCACCGAGATCGGTAAAAGATAGCCTTCTGTTTTCCATTGATGAAGCAGCTGGCATGCTTTTTCCCAAATGTAAAAAT
This sequence comes from Eubacteriales bacterium, assembly GCA_021371895.1. Taxonomy (GTDB): domain Bacteria; phylum Bacillota; class Clostridia; order Christensenellales; family Aristaeellaceae; genus CAXXOK01. The sequence goes on from JAJFVI010000140.1 coordinate 8,791, forward strand.
CCATCCTGGTGATAAAGCCGTTGCGCTCGAACAGCGGTACGAACTGGGCGGGGGGAATGAGCCCTTTAACGGGGTGCTCCCAGCGTACCAGCATTTCCACGCTGACCGGCCGTTGGGTATCCACGGAGAAAATCGGCTGCAGATAGGTCTTAAACTCGCCTTGCTCCAGCGCGCCGTTCATCTCGTCCAGAATGGCGTTCTCCTCCAGCATCGCCTGGCGAAGCGTATCATCGTAAAAGGCAAAACGCTTGACTACGTTGCCCTTGATGGTTTTCATCGCCATTGCGGCGCGGTCGCACATGTGATTGATGGGAATGTTGATGTTGTGGATTTTGTAAATACCGTAGGACAATTGCACGTGAAAATCGATGTCCTCGTGTTTAAGATCGCTGTCCAGCAGCGTGAGAACCCGATCCATATCCAACAGACTCTGCGGAAAACAGGCGGCGAAATGGTCGGACTCCATGCGCGCGTAGGTGCCCACGTCATCCAGTATCCGTTTGAGTCCCATACCGATGTTGATGAGTACGCGGTCGCCGACCTCTTTACCGAAGATATCGTTAAGTACCCGGAAGCGATCAATATCCATGATGAGGATGACGTAGGGCGTATCGGGATGGGCGTGCAGCATCTCAGCGGTTCTCCGGTAGAAGGCTTCACGGTTATAAATGCCGGTGAGCGGGTCATGTTCGGCGCGATAGCTGAGCTCGACGCGCATCCGCTCGTTTTTAATTTCGTTTTCCTTGTCCTGTGTCACGTCGATGATGACGGCGCTGAGTTGCGTTCCGCCGTCCATAGGGTTAAAAGAAGCGTTAATCCAGCGAACGAAATGATTTTTAGTGAGGATGCGGAAAGTGTTCTTTATTTGCTGTGGTCGCTGGGAGAAGGAAGTGAGCAACTTATCCACCATCGGCAGATCACGCGGGTCGATCAGCACGCGATAATCCTCTTCGATAATCTGCTGGAACTCTTCGGCGGTATATTCGAAAAACGTGAAGAACACATCGTTGGAATAAAGCAGGCGGGGTTTCCCGGTAATATCGTACAGGGCAAAACCACCGGGAACGACGTTCATGATGGATGCGAATTTCCGCTTGCTTTCCCGCAGCAACTCTTCGGTCCGGTATCGGCTGGGCACGTCGGAAATGCCCGCAAGAAAAACGGGTGTATCCCGCTTTTCGTAGCGGATGGGGAATGCCTTCAAACGCCGAATCTCGTATTGCAGGACCGCAGGATCTGGCAAACGGTACACCAGTTCGTCCGCGCCGGCTTCGTAACTGCTCCGGATACCTTCGCTGTCACCGGGGTCTAGGCAAATCCAAACCACCATTGCATCCAGCGCGCTTTGTCCACGGACCGCGCAGAGCAGGGGCAGGGCTTCTTTCGATGTGTTTTGCAGGTTGATCAGCGTGATCGTCACGCCCTGATGCTTGTGCAGGAAAGCCATCGCGGCTGCCCGGCTGGCAACGCGATGCACCAGATATTCCGGTTCAAAAAGCGTCGGCTCGTCGAAACGATTCTCGTCATCGACGATCAATACGGTTCTTTGATCGCTCATGGCTGCTCCTTTCGCCGGGTAGAGAATGAAAGCGAAGGTGTGATAAACGATATACTTACTACAATGCTAACTTTTTACATTGTATCAGAATTGACGAAGGCTTACAAGCAATAAACGGTCTTTCCGCAGGGATAGAATTTTAGAAAACCCGTTCCACGATTGTGATTGAGCGTTTCCCAGGTAGAGCCTGCGCGCGGAGAAACGCCTGTCGGCTTGCCGATATGGTATACGTTCCCGGAGCGCCCGCCTCCTGCGGCGTTCCTGGAGGACGCCGGGGTTGCATGTTTGCCTGATCCTGATATAATACAAGGGATATCATCGGCTATGAAACCGATTCCCGCAACCCAGAAAGGATGATCTATATGAACCCCACGTTTGAAATTGTCATGCAAAACGGTGACGTCATGAAAGGCGAGCTGTACCCGGAGAACGCGCCACAGGCGGTAGGTAATTTTATCGCGCTGGCTAACAGCGGTTTTTACGACGGTTTGCTCTTCCACCGCTGCATACCGGGCTTCATGATCCAGGGCGGCTGTCCCAAGGGTACCGGCACGGGCGGGCCGGGCTACTGCATCAAGGGCGAGTTTGCCCAAAACGGCGTACCCAACCCGCTGAGGCACACCCAGGGAGTGCTGAGCATGGCTCGCAGCACGATGAAGGATAGCGCCGGCTCGCAGTTCTTCATTATGACCAGCGACAGCCCGCATCTGGACGGAGCTTACGCGGCCTTTGGCAAGGTGCTTACGGGTCTGGAGGTTGCCGCGGCAATCGTCGCCACGCCCACGGATCGCGGGGATAAGCCCGTAACGCCGCAGGTGATTCGCTCCATCCGGGTGGAGACCAACGGGCAGGTGTACCCCTTCGATCAAATTTAGCAGGCGCCCCTGCACGGCGCCAATCGGCGGAAGGGCGCGGTGTGGGCCGCGTAATGACGAAATGAACGATAGTATGGAACTCCTCGCCCCGGCGGGTGACGAAGCGGCGCTCAGGGCGGCGGTTTGCGCCGGCGCTGACGCCGTTTATTTGGGGTTCGCGCGTTTTGGCGCGCGCGCCGCAGCGACCAACTTCGACGCCGAAGCATTGGAAAAAGCCGTCGCCTACGCGCACCTGTACCACGTGCGCGTACATGTGACGGTGAATACGCTGATCAAGCCCGGCGAGGAAGATGCGGTGTTCGAGGCGCTGCAAACCGTCGCTGCCTGTCGCGCGGACGCGGTGATTGTGCAGGACACGGGGGTTTTGCGCCTGGCGAGGGAAGCGTTTCCCGCGCTGGAACTGCACGCCAGCACGCAGATGGGTCTCCATACGGCGGCGGGCGCGCGCTTCGCCATGGCGCGCGGTATTCGCTGCGTGGTGCTGGCACGGGAGTGCAGCCTTGCTCAGATCGCCGCGGTTGCGCAGACGGGTGTGGATACGGAAATTTTCGTGCATGGGGCGCTTTGCGCCGGTGTCAGCGGCCAATGCCTGCTTTCCAGCATGGCGGGAGGGCGCAGCGGCAACCGCGGCCGGTGTGCGCAGCCTTGCCGACAACTGGTCACTTTCGGGAATCAAACCGCCGCTTACCTATCCACGCGGGATCTGTGCCTGCGCGACCGTCTGCCGGAATTGCAGGCAGCGGGCGTGAAGGCGCTGAAGATCGAGGGTCGACTGAAACGGGCGGAATATGTTGCCGTAGTGACCAAACGTTACCGTAAGGCGCTGGATGCGCTCGCTAACGGCACGTTTGCGCCGGCGGACGGGCGGGAGAAGGAAGAACTTTTACAAATCTACCATCGCGGCGGCTTTACCGAAGGCCACGCCTTGGGTGCGGAGGACGCGGCGCTGTGCTCGGTGGAGCGCGTGGGCCACGGCGGCGTACCCGTTGGCAGGATCGTCGAGGTGCGGGGCGGGCTGGCGACAGCGGCGCTGCAAAACGAACTCAACGACGGCGACAGCCTCCGGATCGAAGGCGCGCAGGACGTAGAAATGCGCTATGCGGGGCCTGCACAGGCTACTCGCGCGACTTTGCGGCTGCGGCCGGATGTGTGTGTGCGGGTCGGTGATCCGCTGGTGCGGCTGACCGACGCGCGGCAGATGCTGCGGGCACAAAGCCTTACGGAACAGCCCATTCCCGTAACGATGCAAGCATTGGTGCGCGTAGGCGAACCACTGCGCCTGCGCGTGAGCGACGGCGTTACGACCGTGCTTGCGGAAGGGGATGTGGCACAGGCGCCGCGTACGCATGCCCTGACGAACGAGGATATCGTACACGCGCTTTCCAAGCTGGGCGACTCGCCCTTTTCCCTGTGGGAGGAACCTTCTGTGGACGCAGAACCGGCTTTCGCACCGGTGTCGGCGCTCAACGCGCTGCGGCGGGACGCGCTGGAAAAGCTTGCCGCAGCGCGCCGTACGGCGTTTGAAACACGCTTGCAAACAACGGCCGTACCAGCGCGTGGCGATGAGCGGGAAGCTCCCTGCTTATCTGTGCCACTGACGGAAAGCGGGCGACCATTCGTCAACGCGGAAACGCTGGCTGTCTGCTTTGCGGATGCTTCGGCGGGGCAGGATTTTTTAGACGCCGGCGCGAACCTACTGTTGTATGCGCCGCGGGATTACACCGCCCTTTCGTTGGGTACGCAGCTGCCCCAATTACCCCGTGGCGCGTGGCTGGCGCTGCCGCCGCAAATGAGCGACGCGGCTTTCGCGCAGGCGCTGCCCGCACTGCGTGCCTGTGGGGAGAACCTCGCAGGTGTGGTG